>DATAFN010000247.1:0-2108 GCA_036257435.1 Actinomycetes bacterium | reverse complement strand
GTCTGGCCATCCGCGGTGGGGGTCCAATGCTGACCGGCACGATCGATCGAGTGGGTGCCGACTATCTCGATCTTGCTGAGCACGCGCCGGACGAACCGCGGCGGGCTGGCAGCGTGCGGGCGAAGCGAACGGTGCCGTTCGCGGCCATCCTGTTCGTCCAGCGAGCCGTGACTGGATAAGCCGTACCGAGATCGTCGCCGATGGCGCCGGCCGGCTGGCCAGAGGATCAATCCGGGCTGAATGTCTCCTCCCGTTCGAACGCCTCATCGCGCTCGAACGGGTGCTCGGCCACGAACCGCTCGGTCTCGGCGTACATCCGCTCGATGTACTCCTCGAGTGCGCGCTGCTCCACCCGCCACTGCCCGCGACCGCCGATCTTGATGGCAGGAAGATCGCCACGGCGCACGAGCGCGTACGTCTGGGTGGCCGAGATGTTGAGGATCTCGGCGACGTCGGCAAGCGTGAGGAACCGCTGGCTCATCCCTGGGTCCTTCCGCTGGCTATGGGTTGCTCAAGTTTGCCATGGGTGGCGCGAACTCGGTGCGATGTCCACAGTCACTGCAACCTGTGGAGAAACCGGCCCGAATGTCGGTGGGGTGCGGCACGATATCCGCAGCCATCACTGTTCGTTACGCAACGCATACCCATCGTGAAGGGAGGGTGCGGTGCTCGACATCACGTCGCCGCCCGCGTCCCGATTACGGCAACCCCGCTGGCTGGATGTTCGGCTACTGATCGGGGTGAGCCTGGTCCTGGTCTCGATCGTGCTCGGCACTCGGGTAGTCGCGGTGGCGACCGACAGCGATCTGGTGTGGCAGGCCAAGGCGGAGCTGGCCGCTGGCACCCCGGTTGGCGAGCAGGATCTCCGGGCGATCGAGGTGCGCCTCCCGTCCGGGGCAACCGGTGCCTACCTGGCCGCGAGCGGTCCGAAACCCGTGGGCTGGGTGCTCACCAGGCCGGTCGGTGCGCACGAGCTGCTCCCACGTGGTGCGCTGGCGCCACCCGATGCCGCCGACGTCGACTGGCGGGTCGTCACGGTGCCGGTGCTGCGCTTCCATTACCCCGGTGATCTGGCGAAGGGCCAGCAGGTGGACGTGTACATGACGGCCGGCGGCGGACCGGTGCCCGCTCCCTCGCCGGCCGAGCCGGTGCTGGTTGTGCGATCGGCCACGGTCGCACACGTGGATACGTCGTCCATCGGCGGGCTGGGCGGTGCCGGCTCCGGCATCGGGGTCGAGCTCGCCGTTCCGGCTGCCGATGCGACCGCACTGGTCCGGGCGGCCCAAGCCGGCGCTATCGATCTAGTGCGGGTGCCAACGTCGTCGGCCGGGACCAGATGAAGATTCCAGTGCTCACCGCGGTCACCGGAGCGCGTTGGGAGACCGAGCTGGTGGTTGCGCTCGAGCAGCAGGCCGCCGGCCTTCGAGTAGTCCGACGCTGTGTCGATCTCGCGGACCTGCTGGCCACCGCCGCCTCCGGCACAGCCCGAGCGGCGCTGCTTGCGGCCGATCTGCGCCGGCTCGACCAGGACACGGTCATCCGGTTGGCGGACTCGGGCGTCGCGGTGCTCGGCCTGTTCACACCCGGCGAGGAGGAGGCCGCCGACCGGCTCCGCCGGCTCGGGATCGGGATCGTGCTATCCGCGGACGCCGGTATCGACCGGATCACCGCGGCGGTCGCCGAGTCCGTTGCCGCGCTCGGTCCGCCGGCTGCCGGTCGACGACGCGGCTACGCGCACGGGCCCGTGCCGCCCGGAGGGTCAGTGGGCGGCGACGGTGGCGCGACGGCCGGCAACGGGCCGAGTGTTGACAAGCGGTTTGGCGGCGACGGACCGTCACGCAGCGACGGACGGTCGGCTCGCGACCGGCCGCCGCGCCGCGATCCGGCCGTCGCTGGCGCGGCATCCGGCCGGGAGGCCACCGGGCTGCTCGTTGCGGTGTGGGGCCCGACCGGGGCGCCCGGCCGCACGATGCTGGCGGTCACGCTCGCCGGTGAGTTGATGGCGCGCGGCATCGAGACGTTGCTTGCCGACGCCGACGTGTACGGGGGTGTCATCGCGCAGGTGCTCGGCTTGCTCGACGAATCGCCCGGGCTGGCTGCGGCCGCCC
>DATAFN010000222.1:0-2705 GCA_036257435.1 Actinomycetes bacterium | reverse complement strand
CCGCCGCGGTGTGCCGCGAGCTCACCAAGACATACGAGGAGATCCGCCGCGGCGAGCTGGCGGCGCTGGTCGACTGGGCCGGCGCCGGCGTCCGCGGTGAGATCACCATCGTGGTCGCCGGCCGGCCGGGGGCGGGCTCTGGAGACCCGCCCGATCCGGCTCGGTTGCACGCGCTGGTCGCCGAGCGGGAAGCCGACGGACAGTCACGTAAGGAGGCGATCGCCGCGGTCGCGGCGCAGGTCGGACAGCCCAAACGGGTCGTCTACGACGCGGTGGTTGCGGCCAAGCGCGGGGCCGGTCCGGCATAGGATTCACCCCATGCCCGAGAGCCGTCACATCCTGACCGCGGTTGCCTGGCCGTATGCCAGCGGCCCCCGGCACATCGGGCACGTCGCGGGGTTCGGCGTGCCCTCGGACGTGTTCAGCCGCTACCACCGGATGGCCGGCAACCGGGTGCTCATGGTCAGCGGCACCGACGAGCACGGCACCCCGATCCTGGTGGCGGCCGACCAGGAGGGCATGACTCCGCGCGAGCTGGCGGACAAGTACAACCGGCTCATCGCCGAGGACCTGCGCTCGCTCGGGCTTACCTACGACCTGTTCACCCGGACCACGACCCGCAATCACTACGCGGTCGCCCAGGAGATCTTCAAGGGTCTGTACGACAACGGGTACATCACGCCGCGGACGACCCTCGGCGCGATCTCGCCGTCCACCGGCCGGACGCTGCCCGACCGCTACATCGAGGGCACCTGCCCAATCTGCGGGTACGACAGCGCGCGCGGCGACCAGTGCGACAACTGCGGCAACCAGCTCGATCCGACCGACCTGATCAACCCACGGTCCCGGATCGACGGCGAGACACCGAAGTTCGCCGAGACCGAGCACTTCTTCCTCGACCTCCCGGCGTTCGCCGACGCGCTGAGCAGCTGGCTGCAGTCGAAGTCCGGGCTGTGGCGGCCCAACGTGCTGAAATTCTCGCTCAACCTGGTCGGCGAGCTGCAGCCGCGCGCGATCACCCGGGACCTGGACTGGGGCGTGCCGATTCCACTGCCCGGCTGGCAGGACCGGGCCGACAAGCGGCTGTACGTCTGGTTCGATGCGGTGATCGGCTACCTGTCCGCCAGCATCGAGTGGGCCCGGCGCTCCGGCGACCCGGACGCCTGGCGGGCCTGGTGGCAGAACCCGGACGCGGCCAGCTACTACTTCATGGGCAAGGACAACGTCGTCTTCCACTCGGTGATCTGGCCGTCGCTGCTGCTGGGCTACTCCGGTCACGGTGCTCACGACGGCACGCCTGGCTCGCTGGGCGAGCTCAACCTGCCCAGCGAGGTGGTCTCCAGCGAGTTCCTTACCATGGAGGGCCGCAAGTTCTCCTCGTCCCGCGCGGTGGTCATCTTCGTCCGGGACTTCCTAGCCCGCTACGACGCCGATGCCCTGCGCTACTACCTCGCCGTGGCCGGGCCGGAGACCTCGGACACGGACTTCACCTGGGCCGAGTTCCTCCGCCGCAACAACGACGAGCTGGTCGCCGGCTGGGGGAACCTGGTGAACCGGTCGATCTCGATGGCGGCCCGGAACTTCGGCAGCATCCCCACCCCGGGCGAGCTGACCGACGCCGATCGCGACCTGCTGGCGACCAGCCGGGCCGGGTTCGGCACGGTCGGCGAGCTGCTCGCCGGATCCCGGCAGAAGGCCGCGATCGGCGAGGCGATGCGGGTGGTGGCGGCCGCGAACAAGTACCTGTCCGACCAGGCGCCGTGGAAGCTCAAGGAGACCGACAAGGACCGGATGGGCACGATCCTGCACACCGCGCTGCAGGCCGTCGACGACTGCAAGGCACTGCTGACGCCGTTCCTGCCGCATTCGAGCGACACCGTCCACCGGATGCTCGGCAACGATGGCACCTGGTCCGGGATGCCCGAGCTGCGCGAGGTCGACGAGGCGGGCGGCCCGTCCTACGGGGTGTTGACCGGTGACTACGGCGCGGACGAGGCGTGCTGGGAAAGCCGGCCGATCGCCGCCGGCCGACCGCTGCAACCGCCGACCCCGGTGTACAAGAAGCTGGACCCGTCGATCGTCGACGAGGAGCTCGACCGGCTCGCCCGCGGCACGTCGGGCTGATGGCCGTCCGCCGGCGCCAGGACGAGCGCCGCGATCCGGCGGCGCGACCCAGAGATCTGCCGCCCGCGCCGCCGGTGCCGCCGCCGCTCCCGCTGCCGGTGGCGGACAGCCACACCCATCTGGATCTGCAGGACGCCGAAGTGGTCGAGTCGATCTCGGCCGCGGCCGCCGTTGGGGTCCGGCCGCTGATCCAGGTAGGGGTGGATGTCGCATCCTCGCGCTGGGGCGCCGACCTGGCCGGCGCCGAGGCCGGGGTATGGGCAACGGTCGCGCTGCACCCGAACGAGGCGCCGCGGATCGTTGCCGGTGACCCGGACGGGTGGAGCGCGGATCCGGACCGGGCGCCGGCCGGTGACGCCGGGCTCGACGCGGCACTGGCGGAGATCGATGCGCTGGCCGGGTTGCCGCAGGTGCGCGCGGTAGGGGAGACCGGGCTTGACTACTTCCGCACCGGCGAGGGCGGCCGGCCGGCTCAGGAGCGGTCGTTCCGGGCGCACCTGGAGATCGCCAAACGACATGGCAAGGCACTGGTGATCCACGACCGGGACGCACACGCCGACGTGCTGCGGGTGCTCGCCGAT
>DATAFN010000182.1:0-17919 GCA_036257435.1 Actinomycetes bacterium | reverse complement strand
GCTGTTGTCGGCCGCGGTCGCCGGCTGGGCGCTGAGCCCCGGGCACCGGTCGAAGCTTCCGTTCCGGCTCGCGGTAGTGGTCGCGGTACTGGACGTGGTGCTGCTGCTCGGCAGCGGCCGAGTCGGCTAGCCGGAGCAGGCCCGCCTGAACGGGTGGGATCGGTACGCTTGGTCGCCGTCCGTTCTGGTCGCCGTCGTTCGGCCTCACAAGGAGCGTCTGGTCGTGATCCGTTCGCGCCGCGGTGGACTGCTTGCCGTGCTTGCTCTGATGACCGCCGTACTGACCGCCTGCGGCAGCAGTGACAAGTCGGACAGCCTCGGTTCCGACTACCCGAACGCCGAAGTTGGCCCGATGGCGGCGCGGGCGGTGCAGCTGGTCGCCTCGCCCGACGGCGCGAACGCGAACGTCGTGATGACGCTGGTCAACCGCGGCACTGAGCCGGACACGCTGCGGCAGGTGACGGCGAGCCGGGCCGATCGCGAGGGCCGCCCGCAGGCATCGGTATTCATCCTGGTTTCCCCCGGCAGCGCAGTGAACCTCGGTTCGCCCGGGCAGGACGCGGTCGTCATCCAGGGCATCGACGCGGTGGCAAAGCCAGGCGAGTTCGTCGATCTGGAACTGCTGTTCGAGACCGCGGGCAGCACCACGGTCACTACGGTCGTGCAGTCGCCCACCGGGTTTTACGCCTCGTACACGCCGACCGCGCTGCCATCCCCCACCGGTGGGCCGAGCCCGTCCGGGCCCAGCCCGAGCGGGACGCCTAGCCCCAGCGGGACGCCTAGTCCCAGCGATTCGGTCACGCCGACCGGAACCGGCTCGCCGAGCTAGGACTGGCGAGCTAGGGCTCGAACTTGTAGCCGAGGCCGCGCACGGTGACGATGTGCCGCGGGCTGGCCGGGTCCGGCTCGATCTTGGCGCGCAGTCGCTTGACGTGCACGTCAAGTGTCTTGGTGTCGCCCACGTAGTCGGAACCCCAGATCCGGTCGATGAGCTGCATCCGGGTCAGCACTCGGCCGGAGTTGCGCAACAGGAACTCCAGGAGCTCGAACTCCTTGAGCGGTAGCTGCACCGGAGTGCTGTTGACGGTCACCACGTGCCGCTCGGCGTCCAGCCGGACCGGACCGGCTTCGACCGTCGAGACCGTCAACGTGTCCGGCTCGCCCTGCCGCCGCAGCACCGCCCGGATCCGGGCCACCAGCTCGCGCGAGGAGAACGGCTTGGTCACGTAGTCGTCCGCGCCCAGCTCGAGGCCGACCACCTTGTCCACCTCGCTGTCCTTGGCAGTCAGCATGATCACCGGCACGTTGGACCGCTGCCTGATCTGCCGGCAGACCTCGGTGCCCGGCAGGCCGGGCAGCATCAGGTCGAGCAGCACGAGATCGGCGCCGCTGCGCTCCATCTCCGCTAGCGCGCCCGGCCCGGTGGGGGCAACGGCTACCTCGAACCCCTCCTTGCGCAGCATGTAGGAGACCGCATCGACGATGGACTCCTCGTCTTCCACGACCAGTAGTCGGGTCACGATGTGGCCTCCCGTACCTGTTGGGAATGCGCGTCCTGGAGCAACGGCAACGCGATGGTGAACGTGGATCCGGAGCCTTCGACGCTCCAGACCCGGACCTCGCCACCATGGTTGAGCACCACATGCTTGACGATGGACAGGCCGAGCCCGGTCCCGCCGGTGGCCCGGGAGCGGGCCCGGTCGATCCGGTAGAACCGCTCGAAGATCCGCTGCTTTTCCGGTTCAGGGATGCCGAGGCCCTGATCGCTCACGGTGATCTCGACGGTATGACCGTCCGTGCCCACTCCGATCGCGACCCGGGTGTCCTCCGGGCTGTAGTTGACCGCGTTCTCCACGACGTTGCCCAACGCGGTGGCCAGTTGCCGTTCATGCCCGAGCACTTTCAGGCCCTGGATCCCGCCGGCGTGCACGTCGATCCGATTGGCCGCAGCGATCGCCCGGGTCCGGTCGATCGCGGACTGGACAAGGTCGTCGACCAGCACCGGTTCGGGCCGATCGCCGGCTTCCCTGGACTGCAGCCGGGACAGATCGATCAGCTCTTGCACCAGCTCGGTGAGCCGGGCCGACTCGCTCTGCATCCGGTCGGCGAAGCGGCGCACCGCCGCCGGGTCGTCGCTGGCACTGCTGATCGCCTCGGCCAGCAACGCAAGCGCCCCGACCGGGGTCTTCAGCTCGTGGCTGACGTTGGCGACGAAGTCGCGCCGGATCGCCTCCAGCCGCCGGGTTTCGGTCCGGTCTTCGACCAGTACCAGCACCAGCCGGGCGCCGAGCGGCGCCACCCGCGCCGACATCGCCAGCGGCGGTTCGTGTCGCTTGCCCGGAGGCAGATCGAACTCGGCCTCCCTGATCTTGCCGTCCCGGCGAACCGCTCTGGCCAGCTCGAGCAGCACGGCCACCAGCACCCGGTCGCCCTGGACCAGGCCGAGCGCGTATGCGGTTGGGGTTGCCTTGATCACGGTGTCGGTCTCGTCGAGCACGACGGACGATGAGGGCAGCACCGCGAGCACGTTGCTGACCGCCATGGGCAGCACCGGCTCGGGCGGCGGCGCCGGGACGGCCCGATTCCGCTCACTGAACCGGAACGCCATCCCGGCGGCAAGACCGATGATCAGTCCAGCGCCCGCCGCCACGATGGCGGAGATGATCGGATCCACTTAGCGATCCGTGGCGCTACCCGTGCTGCTGCTCACGGCACGATGGTAGATCTCGGGCCCCGGCAACCCGCTAGTTGATCACTTCGGCGCGGCAATGCTCCATTGATGTTCATGTCCGGTATCCGAGGCGTTCACCGACCGAGAGTAAGCCAGTTGGTACGCACCGCTTAGCTTGCGGGACACTGGGGGAACACCTACTCGGGCGGAGCCGTTCATGCGCGACCTTTACCACGAACAGCTCGACGCGATCAGCGACCGGCTGGTCGAGATGACCAGGCTGGTGAGTTCTGCGATGAGCCGTGCCACGACGGCTTTGCTGGACGCCGACCTGAAGCTTGCGGAGAGCGTGATCGAGGGCGACGAGGCGGTCAACGAGGTACAGCACGCGCTCGAGGACTCCGCATTGCAGCTTATGGCGCGGCAGCAGCCGGTGGCCGGCGACCTGCGCACGATCGTGGCCAGCCTGCGGATGAGCGCCGATCTGGAGCGGATGGGCGACCTCGCGGAGCACATCGCCAGGGTTGCCCGCCGCCGCTACCCGGCGTCTGTGGTGCCGCCGGAGCTGCGCTCCACCATCCTTCAGATGGGGCACGTCGCCGAGCGCATCGTGGCCAAGGCCGGCAGTGTGATCGCCCGCAAGGACGCCGAAGTCGCGCTCGAGCTCGCGCGCGACGACGACGAGATGGACAAGCTGCATCGCGAGCTCTACCGGACCATCATGTCTCCGGATTGGAAGTACGGCGTAGAGACCGCGGTCGACGTGAGCCTGTGCGGCCGCTACTACGAGCGCTACGCCGACCACGCGGTGTCGGCGGCAAACCGGGTGGTGTTCTTGGTCACCGGCGACTGGGTAGCCGAGGAGTCCGAGCCGGTCGGCTAGCGGCTCCAAACCGGGCGGCCGGCGGAGCGGCCGGGGTGATCGGACTAGCGCTTGCCTTGGTTGCGTACCGCCTCGATCGCAGTCGCCGCGGCGACCGGGTCCAGATACTCGCCGCCCGTCGTGACCGGGCGGTAGCCGGCGTCCAGCCGGTAGAGCAGCGGAATCCCGGTCGGGATGTTCAGCTCGGCGATGTCCACGTCGGAGATCTCGTCCAGGTGCTTGACCAGCGCGCGCAGCGAGTTGCCGTGCGCGGCGACCAGCACGACGTCGAACGTGCGCAGATCGGGCACCACCCGGTCGTACCAGTACGGCAGCGCCCGGACCACGACGTCGGCCAGACACTCGGTCCGCGGGCGCAATTCGGGCGGCAGCGTCGCATATCGCGGATCGTGGAACTGGGAGTACTCGTCGTCCTCGGCCAGCGTGGGTGGTGGCACGTCGTACGAGCGACGCCACAGCTTGAACTGCTCCTCGCCGAACTGGGCCAGCGTCTGCGCCTTGTCCTTGCCCTGTAGTGCGCCGTAGTGGCGCTCGTTGAGACGCCAGCTGCGCCGGACCGGAATCCACAATCGGTCGCACCCGTCGAGGGCAAGCTGGGCGGTGTTGATCGCCCGCCGGAGCACCGAGGTATGCACGACATCGGGAAGCAGACCGCGTTCGGCCAGCAGCTGGCCGCCCCGAGTGGCTTCGACCCGGCCCTTGGCCGACAGGTCCACATCGACCCAACCGGTGAACAGGTTCTTCGCGTTCCACTCGCTCTCGCCGTGGCGGAGCAGCACCAGGGTGTACGTCTGACCGGCCATGATTTGGCTCAGCCTAGCCACGAGTTGTCAGTCGCCCGGCCGCGGGCTAGTCCTGGCGATCAAGCAGGTGAGTGAACGCGGACAGGTTCGCGGTCGGCTCGCCCCGCTTGCGCCGCCAGTCCCACTCGCGGCGGATCGCACTGGCGAAGCCGAGCTCAAGGATCGTGTTGAACGACTCGTCGGCCGTCTCGAGCACCGCGCCGAGCAGCCGGTCGACCGTGTCCGTGCTGACCTCGCCGAGCGGCACCTTGCCGACCAGGTAGATGTCGCCGAGCGGGTCGAGCGCGAAGGCCGGGCCGTGGGTGCGCAGGTTGCGCCGTAACAGCCAGCGGTAGACCGCCTCGTAGTTCTCGTCCGGGTGGCGGGCGACGAACGCGTTGATCGACAGCGAGTGGGTGCCGACGAGAAGCGAGCAGGTCGTGGCCTGCTTGCGTACACCCGGCAGGGTAACGACGAAGCTGTCCGGGCTGGGCTCGGACCAGTCAAGCTCGGAGCCGGCCAAGAACTCGCGAACCACCGCCGCTGCCGCTGCGGTGGTCTCGCCCATCAGCCCACCAGCTCCCTGTTCTTGATCAGTACGGCCGTTCGCTCGGTCAGCGCGCCTGCGTACACGTCCAGCATGCGCGCGGCGGTCGCCGACCATCCGAACCGTACGGCATGATCGAGCGCGCCCGCTGAGAGCTCCGCGCGCAACCTCGGATTGTCGATCAGCTTACGCAGCACCACGGCGTAGTCGTCCGGATCGTGGCCGTCGATCAGCACGCCGGAATAGCCGTCCCGGACCGCCGTCGTCAGTCCGCCGACTGCGGCCGCCACCACCGGCGTACCGCAGGCCTGCGACTCCAGCGCGACCAGCCCGAACGACTCGTTGTACGAGGGCACCACGGTCACCGATGCGGCCCGGAACCAGTCGGCGAGCTCGTGCTGCGGGACCGCGGGCGCGAACGTGACGTGCTCGGCAACCCCGAGCCGGCGGGCCAGGTTGGACAGGTGCGACGGCGAGGCACAGCCGGTACCGCTCGGCCCGCCGACCACGGCCACGGTCAGCCGGCCGCGCAGCCCGGGGTCCGCGTCCAGGATCCGCGCGGTTGCCCGGACCAGCACGTCCGGCGATTTCAGCGGCTGGATCCGGCCGACGAACAGCAGCACCGGTCCGTCGTCGGGAAGGCCGAGCTTGGCCCTGGCCACCCGCGCGTCACCCGGCTGGAACAGGTCGAGGTTCACGCCGGGATTGACCGTCATCACCCGGTCCGGATCAGCGCCGTAGAGCCGGACTAGCTGGTCCGCCTCGTCGTCGGTGTTCGCGACCAGCCGGTCGCTGACGCCGACGACCTGCGCCTCGCCGATGATCCGAGCGGCTGGTTCCGGAGTGTCGCCCTCGGCCAGGTACGCGTTCTTGACCAAGGCCATGGTGTGCATGGAGTGCACCAGCGGAACTCCCCAGCGATCTCTGGCCAGCCAGCCCACCTGGCCGGACAGCCAGTAGTGGGAGTGCACGAGATCGAAGTAGCCGGGCTCGTGCCGCGCCTCGACGCGCAGCACGCCGGACGTGAACGCGCACAACTGCGCCGGCAGCTCTTCCTTGGCCAGACCCTCGTACGGGCCGGCCGTCACGTGCCGCACGGTCACCCCGTCCGCCAGCTCTACTACCGGGGGCAGGTCGCTCGACGTAGCCCTGGTGAAGATCTCCACCTCGGTCCCTACCGCGGCCATCCGTTTCGCCAGCTCGACGATGTAGACGTTCATGCCGCCGGCATCACCGGTGCCCGGCTGATCCAACGGAGACGTGTGCACGGACAGCACCGCGATCCGCCGGGGAGCCCGGCGAACTGGCAACACGGTCACCAAACCACCTCCGAGGCTAGAACCCGCGGAGATCTTCCCGGATTCCCGGTATGCCACGATCTAGGCGTGACAAACGCCACACCCGCCCCCGGCCGGGGCATCGCGGTGGTTACCGGCGCCAGCAGCGGGATCGGTGCGGCCACGGCCCGCAGCCTGGCCGCCGCGGGGTTCCAAGTGGTGCTCGGAGCTCGCCGCGTCGACCGGATCACGGCACTGGCCGGGGAGCTCGGCGGGCGCGCGTACCCGCTCGATGTCACCGACGACACCTCGGTGGCCGAGTTCGTGGCCGCGGTCGGACCGTGTTCGGTACTGGTCAACAATGCCGGCGGCGCACGCGGTTTGGACCCGATCGCGTCCGGGTCGGTAGCCGACTGGGCATGGATGTACGACGTCAACGTGCTCGGCGTGCTGCGGATGACGCAGGCGCTGCTGCCGGTGCTGATCGCGAGCGGCGCCGGGCACGTGGTCGTGATGGGCTCGACCGCGGGCCGGGTCGCGTACGAGGGCGGCGGTGGCTACACCGCGGCCAAGCACGGCGCGGCCGCGCTCGCCGCGACACTACGGCTCGAGCTGTCCGGCCAGCCGGTCCGGGTGACCGAGATCGCGCCGGGCATGGTGCGCACCGAGGAGTTCGCGCTCAAGCGGTTCGGCGGCGACTCGGCGAAGGCGGACGCGGTCTACGCGGGCGTGGCCGAGCCACTGACCGCGGAGGACATCGCGGACTGTGTCACCTGGTGCGTGACCCGGCCGCCACACGTGGACATCGATCTGCTGGTGGTCCGGCCGCTCGCTCAGGCGGCCCAACACAAGGTCCACCGCACCCCGCCTAACCCGAAGTGACCGGGACCGGGACGACGCGTCAGCCGGACACGTCAACGCCGTGGACGCCCGGCAACGCCGACAGTGCGCCGGCGACGTGTGCCAGCTCGTTCTCCCGTGGCGCCTTGGCCCGTCCATGCAGGACGCGGCCGCCGCGGGCAGCCGGCTCGACCCGGCGGATCGTCACCGGCCCGAGGATCGACTCGATCGCCTCGATGGCGGCCGGTAGCGGCTGGTCGGGGTCCACTTCGATGACGAAGGACCGGCTTCGGCGGGGCGGGAACACCTCGCGCTCGACCCACTTGAGCGGCAGCAGCACGAGCAGCGCGACCGCCGCGGTGATCACGGTGGCCTCGTAGGCACCGAGGCCGGCGGCGACTCCGATGGCCGCGGTCACCCACAACGATGCGGCCGTGGTGAGCCCGCGCACCCGGAACTGGTCGCGCAGGATCGCGCCGGCGCCGAGGAATCCGATCCCGCTGGCGACTTGCGCGGCGATCCGAGTTGGGTCGCCGCCGGGAACCCCGACTCCGGCCAGCGTGAACAGACAGGCGCCGAGCCCGACCAGCACATGCGTGCGTAGGCCGGCCGGTTGCTGGCTGAGCTCGCGGTCGAGACCGATCAGGGCGGCCGGGATCAGCGCGAGCAGCACCCGCAGCGTCACCTCGAGTACGTCGAGCTGCGCCATCAGCCCATTGTGGCGTGCCGCAAGGCAGCCTTGAACGCGTCGTACACCGGCTGGCTGAACAGCACGAACCGGGCATCGGCCACGCCGGTTTCGGTGGCCAACACGGTCGTCACCGCGATCCGCGCCGCGTCGTCCAGCGGCCAGCCGTAGACACCGGCCGAGACCGCAGGGAACGCGACGACCAGCGCGCCGAGCTCATCCGCGACCCGCAACGACTCGCGATAGGCCGATGCAAGCAGCTCGGAGCGGTCGTCGTGCGCCGAGTACACCGGGCCGACGGTATGAATGACCCAGCGCGCCGGCAGCGCGCCTGCCGTGGTCGCCACCGCTTGACCGGTCGGCAACCCGTCCGGATACCGCGACTCGCGCAGCGCGCGGCACTCGGTCAGGATCGCCGGCCCGCCACGTCGGTGAATCGCCCCATCCACTCCGCCACCGCCCAACAACGAGGAGTTCGCCGCGTTGACGATGGCGTCCACGTCGTGGGTGGTGATGTCGCCAAGACTCAGCGTGACCTTCATGTGATCTCCCGGTAGCAACAGTTCGGCCGGCTTGCGCGTCCTCACACCGACAGAGTCGACATAAACCACGGGGGATACCAACATGTCTACGCGTCGACCCGCTCTCGCCGCATTCGCGGCGGCCACTGCCGTAGCCAGCCTTCTGCTGGCCGGCTGCGCCATGGGCGCGAGCACACCGGCCGGGACGGCAGCGCCCGCCACCGAGATCACCGCATCGGCCCCGGTCGCGGCCACTCCTACTCCGACGCATACCAAGAGCCACCAGCCGACCAAACCCGAGCACACGCCAGAGGCCATCATGGCCCGCGGCGACCAGGGCGAGAAGGTCCGCGAGCTGCAGGTACGGCTGAGTCGGCAGGATGTGTTCGACCACTCGGTGACCGGCTACTTCGGCCCGGTGACCGAGACGGCGGTCCGCCAGTTCCAGCAGCACCGCGACCTCGACGTCACCGGATCCGTCGACGCCCGGACCTGGTCCCGCCTGGTGGACCTGACCGGCGAGGTGACCAGCGACGACCTGTACCCGCAGCCGAAGGGTCCGGCGTACTCGACGCTGGACTCGAGGTGCCTGACCGGCCGGGTCATCTGCGTCGACAAGAGCACGCGCTCGGTCCGCTGGGTGGTGGACGGCAAGGTCAAGTACTGGATGGAGGCGCGGTTCGGGGCGGCTTCGATGCCGACCAACGAGGGCGTGTTCTCGATCAACCGGAAGAGCCGCGACCATGTCTCGTCCATCTACGAGTCGAGCATGCCGCTCGCCCAGTTCTTCAGCGGCGGTCAGGCCGTCCACTACTCGCCCGACTTCGCCGCGGTCGGCTACGACGGCGCCTCGCATGGCTGCGTGAACGTGCGCGACTGGGATCTCGCCGAGCGGCTGTTCGACGACACCCGGATCGGCGATCGGGTGGTCGTCTACTGGAGCTAGCTCACGGCTGGTTCAGGAAGCCCGCGATCAGGGCCCTTAGCTCGGCGCGCGCCGACCACAACGCCCCGCCGGCACCGAACACCCGCAGCTGCCCGGCCGGCAGCGCGTCGGCAAGTTGCTCGGCCACCCAGACCGGATGCGCGCTGTCGCCCAGCTGGGCGATCACCAGCGCCGGCGCGGTTACCCCGGCCAGCACCGCCCGATCCCCGATCGGCACCTGGTCGGGCAGTTGCCGCAGAGCTGCCGACACCGGCGTGCCGACCAGCGCCCGGGCCTGCCGCCGGACGAAAACCTGAGCATCGGCGCGGTCCCGCACCCCGTCCGGTTGCTCGGCGAGCAGCAACGCGGCGAGCCCGTCCACATCCCGGTCGTCAACCCGGCCGGCCATTGCGTGCAGCCGGTCGAGCGCTGCGTCCCGGCGTGGCCGGTCGAGCACGGCCGGCAGGACGAACACCAGGCGCTCGAACCGCTGCGGTGTCTCGGCCAGCAGCGTATTCAGCGCACCGGCGCCCAGCGAGACCCCGACGGCCCTCGTGGCGCCGGTGTGATCGGCGATCGCCCGCAACTCGGCCGCGAGTGCGGCATACGACCACGGCGACTCCGGCGCGCTCGACCGGCCGTGCCCGCGGAAGTGGAGGAACACCCGGGTGCCGGCGACCGCGCTACCGAGTGGCCGGGTTTCGGCGATCGACCCGGCCAGGCCGTGCGCGAACACGGTGGTCGGAGAACCCGAGCCGGTAACCAGGTACTCCAGCCGGCTGTCGGCGGTGGATAGCAGCGGCACCAATGGCTCAAAGTTGGGACGGATCGCGGCGAACGGGATGCGGGTCTACCAATCGGCGAGGCGCGCGCCTACCAGGGACCGCGCTGTGGACCGGACCGGCCCCGGCCGCCGTAGGTGCGCACCGCCGGGCGGACGTCCACCACATACACGATCGAGGCGATGATGCCGGCGATTCCGACGAAGCCGAACGGACCGCCGGGCCCGAATGCGTCCCAGGCTGCCGCGATGCCCAGCACCAGCGTCCAGAACAGCTTGTTCATCTTGCCCGCAGCCCGGAACGCCGCGTCAGTACGGGTCAGCGCGTCCACGAGCGCGAAGACGGCCAGACCGAGCAGGAACCACCCGAGCAAGAACGTGAAGATGTTGAGCTGCGAAACCAGCATCCCGACTCCTCTACCAGGCGCGCGACACTCCAGACCCTAGCCGGACAGCGCAGCGGGCGCTCTGCGCATTCGGTATGCGAAGAACGCCCGCCGTTGCGGTGTGGTGCCCGCCGTGCTCTGTCGGACACCGGCGCTGTGCTGCCGCACCAGACGGTGCGGCGCCGGTCAGGACTTGCTCGGCTCGCTGGGCGAGCTCTTCGCCCGGCTCTGGCTCGTGGTCTTCCGCGCGGTCGTGGTCTTGGCCGCGGTGGTCTTCTTCGCCACCGGCTTGGTCGCAGCCACCGGCTTGGTCTCGGGAGCCGAGGTGACCTGCTCCACCACCGGAGTGATCGGCTCACGAACGACCTCGGTCTTGATCGGCAGGTCGTCGTAACTGATGCCACGGCGCCGGTCGACCACGGTCTTGCCGCGCTGGGCCAGCTCGCCGTAGGTCTGCACGGCCATGCCGGTGAGCTGCATCGCCAGGTCGGTGAACCGCTCCGGCAACTCGCGCGCCTTGCTCTGCGCCTTGGCCTGGACGTCTACCGCCTCGACCCGGAGCTCGCTCAGCTTGCCTTGCAGCTTGTCCAGCCGCTGCTGCAGCTCGTCGATCCTGCCGGGCAGATCCAGCTCGGCAAACAACACCGGCACCTGGCGCAGCTTCTCCGCGGCCAGATCGCCGGCGCCGGCCACCGCGTAGAACGCGGTCGACTCGGTGACCTTGTCGAGGTTGGTCTTGATCTCGTCCCTAATCGCCATTTTCTTCCTCTCCTGCTCCGGCAGCCTCGGCCGCCGGCTCGTTCTCCTTGCGGAACGACTCGTAGATATCGATGAGGACCCGCTTCTGCCGCTCGTTGATCGCGGTGTCGGCCAGGATCGCGGTGCTGACCTCGAGACCGTCGGTGCGCTCGTCGAGGATCCCGGCGCGGACGTACAGGGTCTCCGCCGAGATCCGCAGCGCCTTGGCGATCTGCTGCATGATCTCTGCCGACGGCTTGCGAAGCCCGCGCTCGATCTGGCTCAGATACGGGTTGGACACCCCGGCCGCCTCGGCCAACTGCCGCAACGAGAGCTGCGCCGTGCGCCGCTGCTCGCGCAGGTAGTCGCCAAGCGAGCCGACTCGGAATGTCGCCATGGGAACGAGTCTGCCCGATGCTGCTAACTTTTGCAAGCGGAGGTTAGCGCCTGGCTAGCACGGTAGCGCGGATTGCCAGTGCGGCCGCCAGGCCCGCGGCTCCGCTGACGACAACCGGCCAGGGCAAGCTCGCCGCCAGCGCCACACAACCGACCAAGCCGAGGATCATGAGCGCGCGCGGGCCGCGTCGCTCCTGCGGGCTCAACCGGAGCGCGGCCAGGTTGGCGACCGCGTAATAGATCAGCACGGTGAACGCGCTGACCGCCACGGCGCCAACCAGCCCGCCGGTCAGCACGACGACCAGGACGGCGACGGCCGTGGCCAGCTCGGCCCGCCGTGGCACCGCGGATCGCTCATCGACCGCGGCCAGAAACCCGGGCAGATCCCGCTCGGCTGCCATTGCGAACGTGGTCCGGCCGATCCCAGCGATCAACGACAGCAGCACCGCGCCGGCCGCCACCGCGCCACCGGCCCGGACTACCGGAACCGCCCACGTCCATCCAGCCGCGCGCACCACATCGGCGAGCGGTGCGGTGGCCGCGGCCAGCCGATCGGCACCCAGCCCGATCAGCGCGGCGACCGCCACGAGCAGGTAGACCACCACGATGACGGCGAACGCGATGTTGACTGCACGCGGGATCGTCCGGGCCGGATCGCGTACTTCCTCGCCAAGCGTGGCGATCCTCGCATAGCCGGCGAACGCGAAGAACAGCAGCCCGGCCGCGGCGAGGACACCCGCCAGCGGGATACCTGACGCGCCGGACGCGGCCGGCGCGGTGGACTGGTCTCCGGTCGGGTGGCTCAGGCCGGCCACGACGACCAGCCCCAATACCGCGAGCAATGCGGCGACCAGCCAGGTGGTCACCGTTGCGGTCCTGGCGATACCCAGCAGGTCGATGACGGTAGCGACCACGAGCGCGACGATCGCCACCAGCCGCTGCTGATCCGGCCAGGCATAGGCGCCGACCGCCAAGGCGGCCGCACCGGCTGAAGCGATCTTTCCGATGACGAACGCGTAGCCGGCCAGCGCCCCGGCCGCCGGGCTGAGCCGGTGCCGCCCGTATACGTACGCGCCACCGGCCTGCGGATGAACCGCGGCCAGCTGCGCGGTCGAGGTCGCGTTCGCGTAGGCGACCACCGCGGCCAGCCCGAGCGAGGCGAGCAACCAGCTTCCGGCCAACGCCGCCGCCGGGGCGAACACGATGAACACGCCCGTGCCGAGCATCGCGCCCAGGCCGATGACGACCGCGCCGCCAAGCCCGAGTTCCCGCCGCAACCGGGTCGCCGGCTCCTCAGGACCAGCCGAATGGGCCGGCTCCTCGGGACTAGCCGAATGGGACCGCACGGACCTCCCCCACCGGCTGTCCGCCGCCGAGGACCGGCGATACCAGGAACTCGCCGAGCTCCGCGGTGGCGACGCCCAGCCGTCGCAGCGCGGCCCGGGCGACCGGCGGCCGGGCGCGATCCGCGCCATCGTCGATCTTCAGCGCCAGCGCGGTCCCGTCCGCCAGCGCCAGCCCGAGCACCCCCTCGGCGCCCTCCTTCGCGATCAGCCCGTCGACCGCGCGGATCAGCTTGGTGACGTCCCGGCGGGTGCCGGCGACGAACTCCGGGTGGGTACGCATTGCCTCGGCTACCCGATGCTCCGCCGAACCCGCAGCGGCGAGGCTGATCGTCGCGAACGCTCGGGCCAACCCGGTGAGGCTGAGCGCGAACAGCGGGGCGCCGCAGCCGTCCACCCCGGTCGCCGCTACCGGCTCGCCGGCCAGCTCGGCCACCGTGTCCCGCAGCGCGAGCTGAAGCGGATGATCCGGGTCCCGGTAGCTGTCCAGCGGCCAGTCGTTGACCGCCGCGGTGACCAGCATTGCCGCGTGCTTCGCCGAGCAGTTCATGGCCAGCGGCGCCGGCTGCCCGCCGGCCCGCAGGTAGCCGAGCCGGGCGACGGGGTCGATGGGCAGGTCCGGCGGGGTCTGCAGAGCCGACTCGGGCAGGCCGGCGTCGGCCAGAATCTTCCGCACCGCGTCCAGTTGGAACGGCTCGCCGGAATGGCTGGCGGTCGCGAGCGCCAGCAGCTGACCGGTCAGCGGCAGGCCGGCGCGGACCATGCCGGCCGCCTGCAGCGGCTTGTTGGCGGAGCGCGGGAAGATCGGCGTGCGAACATCGCCGGCGGCGAACGCCACCGAACCGTCCGGGTTCAGCGCCACGAGGGCACCGCGATGGAGTCCCTCGACGAAGCCGCTGCGAACGACCTCGGCAAGGACCGGATTGGTGCTCAATCCGGCAGGCCCTCGGCGAGCAGGTCCCCGACGTGCGCCTCGCCGGTGCGGTAGCGCCGGGCGACCTCCTTGCGGCACTCGTCGGCAACCTGCTGGACCGCCTTCCGGCTGCGAGACACGGCGGCCTCGTAGTCGACGAGCTCGGCCAGCGCGTTCTCCAACTCCGCCTCGGTGCGCGCGGTGACATCCGAGATGTCGATATCGGCCACCACCCGCTCGACGCCGCGCCGGTACTCGCCGGCCCGGCTCGGCTCCAGGGTCAGGTGCCGGCCGAGTGCCGGGCGGGCGGACGCTTCGTCGCGGAGGATGTCGGGTAGCTGCTCCAGCACGCTAGTGCCGCTCCCGCCGGCCTCCCGGTTGCCCAACTCCGCCCGGACCAGGTCGATCCGGCCCTGCAGCATCCGGCGCAGGTACGACAGATCCGTCTCCTCCTGCTCGGCGTCCTGCCGAAGGGCACGGACCTCCTCGATCGGTAGCGATTTCAACCCGTCCAGATACCCAGGTGCCAGCACCCGGTCGATACGGCGACGTCCCCCCGGCATCGGTTCGGTCATCTGCCATCCCGCTTTCCGGTTAGAACGAACTTACGGCGGTCCTTGGCCTTCAGCAGTGCTCTGGCGTCGGCCGGCGTCATCGCCGGACGCCCGGCGATGGCCGCTAGCTGAGCCGCCCGCTCGACCAACTGTGCGTTGTCCCGAACCGGCTGGCCCTTGGCGAACGTGAGCGTGTCCTCCATGCCTACTCGCAGATGGCCACCCTTGGCTAGCGCGGCCAGCGCCACGGGCATCGAAGTACGACCGACCCCGGTCGCTGACCAGGTGGCGCCGACCGGCAGCGCGTTGACCGCGGTCACCAGCGCATCCGCGGTCCCTGGCATGCCACCCGGTACGCCCATCACAAGATCGCAGTGGATCTGCCCACCGTACGGCAGCCCGTACTTGTCCAGCAGCCGATTCAGCGAGGCCACGTGGCCCAGATCGAACAGCTCGAACTCCGGGACGACCTCTCGCTCCTGGGTCAGCCGGTACAGCTCGACCATGAACGGCCACGGATTCATGAACACGTCCTCGCCGAAGTTCACCGTGCCGCAGGTCAGTGAGCACGAATCGGGCTCCGCGTCGAGCACCCGGATCCGATCCTCGTACGGGTCGGTGACCGCACCACCGGTGGACAGCTGCACCACCAGCGAGGTCTCCGTGCGAAGGGCGGCGACCGTGTCCTCGAGCCGACCGAGGTCGAGCGTCGGCTCGGTATCGGCGCCCCGGATGTGCACGTGGATCATCGCCGCGCCGGCCTTCTCGCAGGCTTTGGCGGTCTCGATCAGCTCGTCCAGCGTGACCGGGAGCGCGGGAACGTCGGCCTTCGCGGACTCGGCGCCGGTGGGCGCGACCGTGATGAGCGTGTTCATGCCCCGCATCGTGGCACGACCGCCCGGTCGAGGAGAATTCCGGACGTGCGAGCAGTGGTTCAGCGGGTCAGTTCCGCGTCGGTAACCGTGGCCGGCGAGGTGGTCGGGCGCATCGACGAGCCCGGGCTGTGCGTGCTCGTCGGGGTGACCCATAGCGACGGGCCGGAGCAGGCGCACCGGCTGGCCGACAAGCTGTGGGGACTGCGGATCCTGGCCGACGAGAAGTCCTGCGCCGACCTCGGTGCGCCGCTGCTAGTGATCAGCCAGTTCACGCTGTACGGAGATGCCCGCAAAGGCCGGCGCCCGACCTGGGCCGCCGCGGCACCTGGTCCGGTGGCCGCCCCCCTGGTGGACGAGGTCATCGCCGCGCTGCGCCGGCTCGGTGCCAAGGTCGAGACCGGCGAGTTCGGCGCGCAGATGCGCCTCGAACTCACGAACGAGGGCCCGTTCACCGTGCTACTCGAGATCTAGGGTCCGGGAGCCCGCCTCACCACTAACCGATCATTACCGGTAAGTCGGCGGCGGGCTAGCTGCGGGCCGCGGCGCGGAAGTGCAGGCCGGCCTCCGGGTCGACCACTGTTTCCTGCGCGGCCGCGACCCCACCGGCGAGCAGCGGCGCATCCACCGGCACCGTGCGCTTCACCAGCGCGAGCGCGATCGGACCCAGCTCGTAGTGCCGGGAGGCCGAGCCGACCGTGCCGACCTGCCGGCCCTCGTACTCCACCACCGCGCCGTGTCCGGGCAGCGTCTCGACCGAGCCGTCCAGGTTGAGGAACACCAGCCGGCGCGGCGGCCGCCCGAGGTTGTGCACCCGGGCTACGGTCTCCTGGCCGCGGTAGCAGCCCTTGTCCGGGTGTACCGCGGTGCCGAACCAGCCGACCTCGTTGGGGATGGTGCGCTGATCGGTGTCCAGCCCGGCCCGCGGCTGGTGGGCGGCGATCCGCAATGCCTCGTACGGCCACATCCCGGCCGGCGATCCCGCTTCCGCGGCGTAGCCGGCCAGCACTGCCCGGGGCACGAATACGTCCCGCCCGCCGAGCCGGTCGTCGCGGATCCGGGACAGGTAGCGCGGGTGCGGTACGGCGGTCGGCTCCCACACGATCGCGTAGCCGTCGCTCATGTCGGCGACCTCGACCCGGAGCAGGAATCGCATCGAGTCGAGGAACGCGGCCAGCGGCGGCCCGCAGTCCGGCTCGGTGTGCAGCCACGTCCGCTCACCGTCGTCCACCACCGCCATCGCGTACTCGACGTGGCCGTTCGGGCTCAACAGCAGCGCCTCGGTTCCGCCGGACGGGCCGATCGGCAGTGCGTCCAGATGCTGGGTCAGCAGCGAATGCAGCCAACGCAGCCGGTCCGGGCCGGTCACCGTCACCACGTCGCGATTGGACAGATCCACGAACCCGGTGCCCGCCACCAGGTTGCGCTGCTCCCGGAGCGGGTCGCCGTAGTGCGCGGCGATGTCGGCGTCCGGCGGGTCTCCGGGCACCGCGCCGGGCACCTCGAGCAGCGGGCTGGCCATGCTGACAGGCTACGTCCGCGCCACCCGGCCGGCCACGACGCCCGGCGGGGGCCGGGCGGCCCGGACGCACGCCGGAGCTCAGCTGCTGGCGGCGGCCTCCCGGCGGGCGCGGGCGGCGTCCCGGCAGGTCCGGCACCGACCAAAGATCGCGAAGTGCCGGACGTCGGTCTCGAACCCGTGCTCGCCATCGAGCCGCTCGATCAAGCTGCTGGTGACCGCGACGTCGATCTCCTGCACCGAACCGCAGTCCCGGCAGACCAGATGCAAATGATCGCTATCGGACGCGGCATGGTAGGTCGGCGCCCCGTGCCCGAGATGGGCGTGCGTAACCAGGCCGAGCTCTTCGAGCAGCTCCAGGGTGCGGTAGATGGTTGACGCGTTCACCCCACCCGCGGTCTTGCGTACCTCGGCCAGGATCTCGTCGGGAGTGCCGTGGCCCAGGCTGGTGACCGCCTCGAGTACGAGCTGCCGCTGCGGGGTGAGCCGGTAGCCCTGTGCTCGAAGTAGGACCTGCCAATCGATCGCCACGTCCGCAGTGTAGATGCCGTTTCCACCGGTCGGAGGCTCATTGTCGGATGACTGATATATCTTTGTAATCGCGAATCGTTCGCAGGTACGTTGGAATCGCAGCTTGTGGCCAATCCTCTTACAGGGGTCCTCATGCATGTGCCGGACGGGTTCCTTGACGCGCCGACATCGCTGGCGACCGGTGCCGTCGCGGCCACGGCGCTCACCGTGGCGATCCGGAGAGTGCGCGAGCAGTACGAGGAGAAGGCTGCCCCGCTGGCCGGGCTCACCGCCGCATTCATCTTCGCGGTCCAGATGCTCAACTTCCCGGTCGGGGTCGGGACCAGCGGACACCTGCTCGGCGGCGCGCTGGCCGCGATCCTGGTCGGGCCCTGGACAGCGATCCTGTGTATGTCGGTAGTCCTGCTGGTGCAAGCGTTGCTGTTCGCGGATGGCGGGCTGACCGCGCTCGGCACCAACATCACACTGATGGGTGTGGTCACCGTGCTGGTCGGCTGGGGCGTGGCCAAGGTCGTCCTGGGGGTCCTGTCACGACGGCCGGTATCGGTGGTGCCGGCCTCGTTCGTGGCCGCGCTGGTCTCGGTCCCGGTCGCCGCGCTCGCCTTCGTAGGGTTGTACGCGATCGGCGGTGCGGCCGATCTGCCGATGGGCACCCTGGCCGTCTCCATGCTCGGCTGGCATCTGCTGATCGGGCTCGGTGAGGCGGTCATCACCGCCGCTACGGTCAGTGCGGTGGTGGCGGTCCGGCCCGA
>DATAFN010000142.1:0-4508 GCA_036257435.1 Actinomycetes bacterium | reverse complement strand
CCACGTACCGACCGCGATCAACGTGCCGTGGGGCAAGGCCGCTAACGACGACGGCACGTTCCGCTCCGATGACGAGCTGCGTGCGCTGTACTCCGGGGCCGGCGTCGACTTCGACCGGGCCACCATCGCCTACTGCCGGATTGGCGAGCGCTCCTCGCACACCTGGTTCGTACTGCACGAGTTGCTCGGCCAGCCCGACGTGCGGAACTACGACGGCTCCTGGACCGAGTACGGATCGCTGGTCGGCGTCCCGATCGCGCTGGGCGACGAGCCCGGCGAGCCCGCCCGCTAGTAGCCGAGCTCCCGAGGAGCCCACCCACTAGTAGACGAGCGCCTGGGCGTCCGCCGCCAGCGCCTCCTGCACGAATGCCTGCGCGCCGGCGATCCGCACGCCAGGGATGACCTGGTCGGCGGTGATCGACCGGCGCGCTGCGCATTGCGTGCACAACGTCACCCGGCCGCCGGCCAGGACCGCGCTGAGCAGTTCGGCCAGCGGGGCGGCTTCCCGGAGCTCGAACTGCTCCGCCCGCCCGGGTAGGGCAAACCAGGACGATTCGCCGGTCAGCCATAGGGACACGCTCGCACCGGCGGCCACCCCAACGGCCGCGACGGTGAACGCCTGCGAGCAGCGCTCCGGCGCGTCGGCACCGGCGGTGGCTTTGACCACCAGAGATCTCATGGCGCAACGGTACGGGCCGGCGGCCCGTCAGCGGTGATCGGGCGGGCCCCCCGGCGATCGGCCGAGCCTAGACTTGGCCGACATGTTCGAGATCCCGGCGGACCTGCACCCTGACTGTGCCCCGCTAGCCTTCCTGCTCGGTCGCTGGGAGGGCGTCGGGGTCGGCGGCTACCCGACCATCGAGGACTTCCAGTTCGGCCAGGAGATCGAGTTCGGCCACAACGGCAAGCCGTTTCTGGCCTACACGAGCCGCACCTGGCGGCTGGCCGAGGACGGTACCCCGGTGCAGCCGCTGGCAACCGAGACCGGGTTCTGGCGGCCGCGGCCCGAGCGCCGGCTCGAGGTGCTGCTCGCCCATCCCACCGGGTACGCCGAGGTCTGGCTCGGCGAGATCGACGGCGCGAAGATCGAGCTGCGCACCGACGTAGTGGCCAGAACCGAGTCCGCCAAGGACTACTCCGCTGGGCACCGGCTGTATGGACTGGTCGACGGCGAGCTGTTGTGGGCCTACGACATGGCCGCGATGGGGCAGCCGCTGCAATCGCACATATCGGCCCGGCTGCGCAGGGTGACCTGACCAAAGCGGGCCGTATTCCGCCCAGGCGTAGGCACGACCTGCACGATCTACTAGTCTCCGAGCCGGATCGCACGTGATCGCAGATGGGCGCGCTTTGTCCGTGCCGGGGAGGACGCTCGGTGGTCAGGCCCGGTGGCGCGGTTGACGGAGCTCCGGCGCGCTGGACCGAGCAAGAACAGGCGCTTTGGCATGCGTTCCGCAGCGGTGACCGGCTCGACCTGGCGCTGTTGGGCGGCGGCGACGACGTACTCAGCTGGGCGGACTGGTCGCCGCAGCGCACGATCACCGCGCAGGTGCTCGCCACCCTGCTGTTGCGCGGTCCGGCCCGCGGCGATGATCGAGCATGCGTCCTGCGCCTGAACGGCGCCCGAGTCAGCGGCTGCCTGGCCCTGGATGGCGCCATCATCGAACACCAGGTCGAGCTGACGAACTGCCATTTCGACGAGCCGATCCTGCTGCGGGGAGCGCGCACTAGGCGGATCTCGCTGGCCGGGTCCTGGGTGCGGGAGCTGCGGCTCCACAACGTGGACGTGGACGGCGAGCTTGCGTTCGAGCGGATCCAGACCAGCGGCCTGGTGGACCTGGCGGACGCGTCCACTAAGCGCTCGGTGCGCTTGATCGAGGCCCGCCTGAGCAATCATCACGGCCCGGCGCTGATGGCCGAACGGTTACGGACCGACGGTGCGTTGCTATGCCAGGGCCTGGACGCGACCGGCGAGATCCGGCTACCAGGCGCTCGGATCGGCGGCATTATCAACCTGGCCGGCGCGCACCTGCGCAGCGGTCGCGGCACCGCGCTGGACGGCAACGGCTTGAGCGTCGGTGGCACGCTGTTCTGCGACCCCAGGCGCGGTCGGTCCGAAGGACTACGGACGGTTGGACGGATCTTCCTCGGCGGCGCCCGGATCGACGGCGATCTCGACTTGACCGGGGCCGAGCTCCGGCTGTCGCCGGACCAGGATGATCGGATCATCGGCCAGCCGGCCGGTCCCAACTCGGATGCCGACAGCGATCCGACCGCGGTTCTGGTCGCGGAGCGCGCGGTCATCAATGGCAACCTGGAGATCGACGGCAACTTCAAGGCGTACGGCGTGGTCCGGCTGGCCACCGCAACCATCAAGGGAAACATCCGGGCATCCGATTGCCTGCTCGACCCCGCACTGCCAGTGGCTGGCTCCGGCCAGGACCGGTTCGCGCTCCTAGCCGACGGTCTCGAGCTAGGTGGTGAGCTGCTGTGCAGTCCGGGCTTCCGGGCGACCGGTGAGCTGCTGTTGCGTAGCGCGCAGATCGGCGGCAACGTGTTCTTGAACGGCGCCCAGCTGGAAAATCCCGGCCGCAACGCGATCAACCTGGACCGGACCACGATACGGGGCAACATGTCCGCCCGGGCGTTGGCCGCCAAGGGCACGATCCGGCTGCAGAACGCGGTGATCGGTGGCTCGGTGCTGTTCGACAGCGCGAACCTGACCGAGCCGTACCGGTTGACCGAGCTTGACCCGGACACCCAGAACGAGGCGCTGGTGCGGCCGTCGCTGGACGCCCGGTCGATCCAGGTCGGCCGGGACTTCCATTGCCAGATGGGTCGAGATGGTCCATTCCGCGCGCTTGCCGGAGTCCGGCTCCGCGGCGCCGAGGTGCGCAAGTCGGTCTCGTTCCGCGGCGCGCAGCTCTCCTCCGGCGGTCGGGTGTTCGCGCTCAACCTCGCCGGTCTCCGGTCGGCCGAGCTGCTGCTGGCGCTCGACACGACGCCGGCCGGGGCGATCCAGCTGGCCCGCGCCAGGGTCGCCGCGCTGTACGACAGCAAGCACCTCTGGGCCGCCACGGGTGGGCTCAGCCTGGACAACTTCGAGTACAACAGCGTCGCGCTCGAGCTCGGTAGCCGGCAGCCCGTGCCGGACCGGACCGCAGCAACCGGCCACCGGCACCGTGGCTGGCTGCATCGCGCGGCACATCGGTTCGACCGGGGCCACCCCGGTGACGTCCGGGAGCGGGTGGACTGGCTGCGCGCCGGCCTGTCCGCATTTCCGGCCGAGGATGGTCGCGGTCCCGATACCCGCCGGTGGTGGCGACGCTGGCTCGGCCGTACCCACCGGCACACCGGCTACAGCCCGCAGCCGTACGAACAGCTCGCCGCTAGCTACCGGGCCGACGGCAACGTCCGGGAGGCTCGCTACGTGCTGCTGGAGAACCAGCGGCACCGGCGCAAGACGCTCGCGCTACCCGGCCGGCTGTTCGGTGGCCTGCTCGACTTGACCGTTGGCTACGGCTACCGGACCTGGCTGGCGCTGGTCTGGCTGGCCGGTCTCTGGGCCGTCGGATACTGGTACATGAGCGGGCTACATCCGATGCCGATCGACGAGAACCTGGTCGGGGACTGGTCTGCCGGGTTGTTCGCGCTCGACCTGCTGTTGCCGATCATCGGCTTCGAGCAGGAAGGGATCTGGACCATGGTCGGCCCGGCCCGGTGGGTGGCGGCCGGTCTAGAACTGGCCGGCTGGCTGCTGGCGACCGCCGTGCTTGCCGGGTTGACCACACTTCTGCAACGCCGGGATGCCTAGGCGGCCGGTGCGCTGCCCAGCTGCTCGTCGGGCCGGCCGTACTTGGCCAGGTAGGAGTCGACGTCATCCCTCCTGACCGCGTCGAAAAGGCGCCTGGCCCGGTCCTGGTCGAGGTACACCACGCTCGCGCTGCCCTCGTACCCGGTCCCCATGGTCGGTGCGGTCATGAAGACCACGTTGCCCTGCCGAATGTCGCGCAGGCTCAGCGCGAGGCCGCGCAGGTCCGCGTTGCTCATCGTGTCGTCGACGCTGACCGTCCTGGTGACCGCATCGAGCACCCGGGCCAGCCGTAGCGGGTTGGACAGCGTGCCCGAGTTCAGCGTCTCGCGCATGACCTCGCGGAGGAAGTTCTGCTGCCGCTGCACCCGGTCGAAGTCACCGCGGGGCAGGCCGTAGCGCTGCCGGACGTAGTCGAGCGCGTCCGCGCCGTAAAGGTGGTACGTCCCGGCTTCCCACGTGCGGTTGTTGTGGGAGTCGTGGGTGGTCTCCGGAATCGTGACGTCGACGCCGCCGAGCGCATTCGTCAGCCCGATGAAGCCGTCCCAATCAATGATCGCGAGATGGTCGATACGGATCCCGGTGACGTGTTCCATCGTCCGGACGTACAGTGTCGGACCGCCGAGCGAAAACGCCGCGTTGATCTTGTCGAGGCCGTGATCCGGGATGTTGACCCAGGAGTCGCGCGGGAACGAGA
>DATAFN010000129.1:0-2046 GCA_036257435.1 Actinomycetes bacterium | reverse complement strand
TAAGGGCATCGTTCCCGGCGAATGCTTCCCGGGCAGCCCGGTGCTGTTCCGGCGAGACGAGCTGTTGGTTGCCACCGAGGACGCCGACCGGGTGTCCGAGCTGGCCGGGCGCTGGATGGAGCGAAGCCCGGATGCGGTTGCGTCCGGCGTCGCCCGAGTCCAACTGCGCCGAGCGGCCAAGGTTGATGTCTGCGCTCTGGCCGATGATCTGTCCAGCGGCCGGCATGGCCTAACGGCCTCACCCAACCACGTCCTACGCGGCGAGCCCCACTACGGCGGGGGGCCTTTCGACGACCCGTCGCCGGCTCCGGCATTGGCCGGACCGACCGCCACCGGAGACGGGCAACGACCGGTGATGGTCGCGATCCTCGACACCGGGATCGCCACACACGAGTGGTGGGACCGGTCCACCTGGTACCAGGACTGCGGCACAGACGTCGAAGACATCGTCGACGCCGACCTGGACCTCGAACTGGACAGTGAAGCCGGGCACGGGACCTTCGTGGCCGGTGTAGTGCTCCAGCAGGCGCCCGCTGCACATCTGTGCATCGACCGGGTGCTGTCCAGCGACGGCGTGTCCGACGAGCTGACGCTGGTACGGGCGCTGCACCGGCTGCACGAGCGGTTCGGCGGCCGCGGCCAGCCCCTCGATGTCGTGAACCTGTCGCTCGGCGGATACACCTACAACAACAAGCCGAACCCGCTGCTGGCCAAGGCGATCAACCGGTTCGATCGGCGGACCGCGATCGTGGCCAGTGCCGGGAATGCCGCCAGCGATCGGCCGTTCTGGCCGGCCGCGATCAAGCGATCGATCGCTGTTGGGGCGCTCGACAAAAGTGGCACCGCCCGAGCCGACTTCTCCAACTACGGCTGGTGGGTGGACGCGTGCGCGGCCGGGGAGAAGGTGCACAGCACGTTCGTCCGCTTCGACGGTCCGGTCAGGCCCGCGGGCGACTACGACCCCGACAGATTCACCGGATATGCGCACTGGAGTGGCACATCGTTCGCCGCTCCGGTGGTCAGCGGTGTGATCGCGGCGACCGCGGCCAGCGAGAACATCGACGCCACGACGGCCACGTCCCGGATCCTGGACTCGGCCGGTCGCACTGTTCCCGACCTTGGCGTCGTCGTGGGTTAGCCATGACACACCCGTCTCACCGAGCCATCGGCAACCGGTATCCTCCGCATGAACCACCACGCCGCCGGGCGAGGTGCCCTAGGCCGTCGGAGGACCAGCGCGTGGCAACTACGACGGCCGCCCTGGTGGAGGCAGCCAGCAAGGGCGACGAGCAGGCCTGGGCGGAGCTGGTCGAGCGGTTTGCGCGGCTGGTCTGGTCGGTGGCACGCGCGCACGGGCTGACGGAGGCGGATGCCGCCGACGTGTGCCAAACCACGTGGCTACGTCTGGTCGAGCACATCGACCGGTTGCGGCGGCCCGAGTCTGTTGGCAGCTGGCTGATCACCGCGGCCAGGCGCGAGTCCTACCGGGTGCTCCGCGAGCTGGATCGCGAAGTCCCGACCGAGGACGTCGACGAGCACGACGATCGGCCGTGGCCGCCGGCCGGAAGCCGGCCCGCCGGGGAGCCGCACGCCGGCCTCTGGGCCGCGTTCACGGAACTCCCCGACCGCTGCCGGCGGCTGCTTCGGGTCTGGGCGACCGCCGTCGACGCCGGCTACCCGGAGATCGCATCGGCACTTGGTATACCGGTTGGCAGCATCGGGCCAACTCGCGCCAGATGCCTCGAGCAATTGCGGGGGCTGCTGGGCCGCCGCCCTACGCCGGACCCGGCGTAGCACACGGGGAGGAAACCAGCCATGGCTGACCTGGCAGAGCTGCCAGAGACCGAGTTGCTCGCGGCTATCGCGGCGTTCTTCGACGAGGTCGATCCGATCCCGGAGCACGTTGTCGCGGCGGCAAAGGGCTGCCTGACCTGGCGCACCATAGACACCGAGCTGGCCGAGCTGATCGAGGACACCGCACTGCTCGCCGGCACGTCGGTGCGCAGCCCGCACGGCCCGCGCCTGCTCACGTTCGGCGCGCCAGAC
>DATAFN010000112.1:0-7942 GCA_036257435.1 Actinomycetes bacterium | reverse complement strand
GGTCGTGCTGCTCGCCGAGGATGGTGCTGCCATCGGCGCCGCGGACAAGACGACCGTGCACTCCGGGCGAACCCCACTTCACCTGGCGTTCTCCTGTTACGCGTTCGACACCGCGGACCGGCTGCTGGTGACCCGGCGATCGCCGGCCAAGCGCACGTTTCCCGGGGTTTGGACGAACACATGCTGCGGGCACCCGGCCCCGGGCGAGCCGGTAGCCGACGCGGTCGGGCGCCGGATGGCGCACGAACTGGCGTTGGTCCCGCACGCCCTCCAGCTGGTGCTGCCCGAGTTCCGGTACCGGGCGAGCATGGCCGGTATCGAGGAGAACGAGCTGTGCCCGGTGTACCTGTGCCGAGTGGATCGCGATCCACGCCCGCGTTCGGACGAGGTGGCCGACTACCGCTGGCTGCACTGGCCGGACTATGTCCACGCCATCACGGCCGGCGTGGACGTTTCCCCGTGGTCGCTCGCTCAGGTGCACGCGCTGGAACGCGGCCGGCTGGTCGACCGGTTTCTCACCGAGACCAGCTAGCGCGGCACGCAGGCAGCGGACCACCCTCGCCGCGCACGGGTCTCCTAGGCTGGCTGCCTGACCGGTTTCGGCTCGAAGGACGCACCAAATGGGCGACGACAAGCTGGAGCGCCGCTGGCACGCGATACGCGGCTGTGAGCGCATCCTGTCCGGGCGCCGGCCGCAGTCTGTCCGGGAACAAGTCGCGGCGCTGGCCGAGTCCGGCTACGACCTGGACGGCCGGCCCGACCTTTACGGCAATGGGCCGGTCGGCGCGCTCGAGAAGCGAGTGGCCACGCTGCTGGGCGAGCCGGCGGCGGTCTTCTTCCCGACCGGCACGATGGCCCAGCAGGTGGCGTTGCGCTGCTGGGCGGAGCGATCGGGAAACTGGGCCGTCGCGATGCATCCGCTCAGTCACCTGCAGGTGCACGAGCGACAGGCCTACGCGACCGTAACCGGACTGCGCGCGATCTGGCCGACCCGGCAGCCACGCCAGCCAACCGCGGCCGAGATCCGCGATCTGGACGAGCCGTTCGGTTCGCTGCTTCTCGAGCTGCCGCTTCGTGACGCCGGTTACCTGCTACCAACCTGGGACGAGCTGGTCGAGCTGGTCACCGTGGCCAGGGAGCGCGGCGCGCGGGTGCACCTGGACGGTGCCCGGCTCTGGGAGTCGGTGCCCCACCTGGCGCACGAGCTGCCGCAGATCGCCGAGCTGGCGGATAGCGTGTACGTGTCTTTCTACAAGACGCTGGGCGGTCTGTCCGGCGCCGCCCTGGCCGGGCCGACCGAATTGATCACCCAGGCCAGGGCCTGGCGGCATCGCTACGGCGGGCAGCTGTTCCAGCAGTGGCCGGCCGCCCTGGCCGCCAGCGCCGGTCTTGACCGGCACCTGCCCAGGCTGGCCGACTACGTGGGCCACGCCGCCACCGTCGCGGATGCGCTGGCCACCCTGCCGGGCGACCGGGTGTACCCGAACCCGCCGCACACCCACCAGTTCCGCCTCTGGCTGCCGCACCCGGCCGACCAGCTCGACGAGGCCGCGTACGCGATGGCCGGGGAGGAGCGGGTGTGGGTGTGCGGCGGCTGGGAGGACGATCCGGGCACCGGCATGGCCAGGACCGAAGTGACGGTCGCCGAGGCGGCACTCGACTGGACCGCCGCCGACGTCACCGAGGCCGCCACCAACTTGCTGAAGCGGCTGCCGGGCTAGGGCGAATTCGCCTGGTCCGGCGCGTTGCGGGAGTCGCGCAGCTGGAGGTACGGCTCCACATTCTCCGGGTGCCCTGCGTACACGGCCCGCTGCCGCTCGAGCTCGGCATCCAGTTCGGCGCCGAGCAGCAGCGCGAGGTTGGACAGCCACAGCCAGACCAGGAACGCGATCACGCTGGCCAGCGCGCCGTATGTCCTGCTGTACGAGCTGAAGTTCGCCGCGTACACGGCGAAGAGCCCGGACGCGGCCAGCCATAGCAGCACGGCGAGGATGCTGCCCGGACTGATCCAGCGCAGGCCACCGAGCCGGGCATTCGGCGACGCCCAGTACAGCAGCGAGAACAGCAGGCTTACGAGCAGCACCAGGACCGGCCACTTGGCGATATCCCACACGTTGACCGCGGTCGACTCGATCCCGAGCGCAGCCCCGGCCGTTTCGGCCACCTGACCGGTAAGGACCACAATGAGCAGGCTGGCGATCAGGAGAAAGCCGGCCAGCAAGGTCACGCCGATCCGCAGCGGGAGCGTCTTCCAGATCGGCCGGCCCTCCGGCACATCGAAGATCGTGTTGGCGGCCCGCATGAACGCGCTGACGTAGGCGGACGCGGACCAGATCGCCGCCAGCAGACCGACCACCGCGATGATGCCGGCACTGCTGCGATGGGCCCGCAAGTCCTCGGTCGCCGCGGTCAGTATGTCCCGAACCGCACCAGGGGTGAGTTGGGTCAGGTTGTTGATGATCTCGCTGGCGGTGTTGTCTCCGAGCAGGCCGACAGTCGCCACGAGCACTACCAGGCCGGGGAAGATCGACAGGATTGCGTAGTAGGTAAGCGCCGCCGCGACGTCGCCGAGGTGGTCGGCGCGGAACTCGCGGAGGGTTCCCCGAATCGCCCGCAACCAGGACCGCCCGCTCAGCTCGATCGGACCGTTCGGACCGGCATCCGGCCCGGGCGGCGTCGCCCGGTCCACAGCGGACTGACCACCCGGACTCCGATCGTGATCGTCGCCCGGGTCCTGGTACCCGTCCCGGTCCTGGTCCGGCGCCATCGGGCTCCCCTTCCGCCGTCCGCCGCGATCCGACGCGCGAGTGGTGCCCGCGTTTGCGCTGGTCCAACCTGTGTCGGGTGCTATCCGATGGCCTGCTGCCGGCCGGCTGTGAGCCGAGTCCGTCCCGAGTGCCCCATACCGAGTCCGTGTGAACTGCGCAAATGTGGGGACTAGCCCACCTTGCTATAGGCGCGCTCTCCGACGGGTGACCGAGACTCGGCCGCCAACGGGGAGCCGACAGCCTCAAGGAGGATGAGGCAACGATGCTGATCATCGGCCTTCTGTTGCTTACTGCCGTTGCCCTGGTGGCGTCCGCTGCGATCGCCGGCGGCGGCGGTGCGATCGACTTCGACGTGGTCAACAACACCATCGAGTCGACCGGAACCGGGACGTTCCTGATCGGCGCCGCGGCCGGCGCCGCCCTGGTCATCGGCCTGTGGATGGTCTGGCGGGGCACCCGGCACATGCACGCGCGCCGGCGCGAGTTCAGCCGGCTCCGCCGCGCCGACCGAACACAGCGAAGGGATGCAGTGCGCGACCGTTACCTGACGAAGTTCGGCACGAAGAAGCACGAGCCCGAGACCAACCGCCCGAAGGACGAGGAGCTGGTTTCGCACTAGCCGTGCCAGCCCGTCTGCAGCGAGCCGCGTGGCCTCGGGCCGCGCGGTTCGTGCGTTCCACCGGCCGGATCCTCGCCTGCGGACTCGCCCTAGCTCACACGAACAGGCTGCGGCCACCGTCCACGAGGATGCGCTGGCCGGTGATGAATCCGGCCCGGTCGGAGGCGAGGAAGCTCACCGCCTCGGCTACGTCATCCGGCGTGCCCATGCGCCCGACCGGAACCGAGGCCAGGTAGGCGGTCTTCACCTCGGGCGGGACCTGTGCGTGGCGCTCGACCGGGATGAACCCGGGGGCCACCGTGTTCACGGTGATCCCGAACGGGGCCAGCTCGCGCGCCCAGCCGCGGGTGAGCCCGATCTGCGCGTTCTTCGCGGTGCCGTAGGCCGACCGGCCAGGGGGCGGGCGATCCGCGACCTCGGAGTCGATCTGGATGATCCGACCGGATCGTCGTTCCTGCATACCAGGGATGATCGCCGCGCCGAGCAGTACTGGGCTCTTGACGAAGAAATCGAGCTGAGCCACGTGGTCCGCCCAGCTGACCTCGGTGACCGGGGCCTCCGGCTGCGCGCCGGTCGCGTTGAGCACCAGTGTCGAGATATCCCCGAGCCGTTCGGCGATGGCCGCGACGAGCTCGCGTACCTGCTGCTCGTCCGTGACGTCGGCCGGAAAGAAGTCCGCGACCCCGCCGCTGCTGCTGATCGCGCGGACGACCTCGAGAGCAGGCTCGTCGTGGTGCAGGCCGTTGACGGCGACGGCGAAGCCGTCGCGGCCGAGTCGCCGGGCTATCGCGCTGCCCAACCCACGTGAGCTGCCCGTTACCAGCGCTACCCGATCATGCGTCATCACCGAGCAGGGTAGTTCAGCGCCGGGTCACGGCGTCGGCTCGAGGACCGCCACCCAGGGCATCCTGGGATCATGCGGTGGTGACGGTTGGCGCGGCAGTGCGGCCACCGGCGTGGCGGCAGGTGGCCCTGGTGCTCGCGGTGCTGGCGATCTACCTGGTCGGTGCCGGCCGGTCGGACCGGACCGCGGCGCGGGCGCACGGGCGAGCCATCTGGGACCTGGAACAGCGACTGCACGTCGGGATCGAGACCACGCTCAACGCCTGGCTGGCCGAGCGTGGCTTCCTCCGCACGATCGCCAATTACGAGTACGCGGTGGTCTACGTAACCGTCGCGTTCACCGTGCTGTTGTGGATCTACCTGCGCCGCCCCGAGCACTACCGGCACGCCCAGCTGTCGTTCCTGCTAGTCAACCTCGTCGGCATCGGGTGCTTCTTCGGGTACCCGGTCGCGCCGCCTCGACTGCTGCCCGATCTCGGTTTCGTCGACACCGTGGCGCTCGGCGGCACGGTCGGCAGCTGGGGCTGGTCGCCGGTCGTCGCGCACGCGAACGACGTCGCCGCGATCCCATCCCTCCACGTGGCGTGGTCACTGTGGGCGCTGGCCATGCTGATCCGCATCTCCCGGCGAAGGCTGCTGTGGGTGGTGGCCAGCGGTGCTCAGGTCGCGGTCACCACCGTTGTGATCATGGCGACGGCCAACCACTGGCTGCTCGACGCGGTCGCCGGGGGGCTGCTCGTGGTGGCCTGCGTCGCGGTCACCGTCCTGGTGCAGCGCCGTCGGCCGGGCCGGCCGCTCGGCCCGGCCGACGCGTTCTTCGTGCACATCGAGTCACCGAGCACGCCTCAGCAGGTCGGCGGTGTCGCCCTGCTCGAGACCGGCGCCGCGATGCCGACCCGGGACGACCTCCAGCGGGTCGCCCGGTCGGCGGTGACGCATCTGCCCCGGTTCCGGCAGCGGCTGATCAAGCCGACCCGGTGGCGCCGAGCCCGCTGGGTGGATCATCCGCAGCTCGACTGGGCCTGGCACGTTCCCGAGTACGACCTGCGGCCGGCCACTCTCGCCGGTTCGATCGTCGCCGTGCACCGGCTGGTCGCCGAGCTGGCCGCCACCCAGCTGCCTGACGACAAGCCGATGTGGCGGCTTGGACTCATCCGAGCGGAACCAGAGTGCGCGGCGGTTCTGCTGGTCCATCACGCCCTGGCCGACGGCTTCGGTGTCATCGGTCAGGCGCGCTATCTGACCAACGCGCCCCCGGTCGTTCTCGACCCGGGTGCGCGGACACGGCACCGCCCGATGCGCACCGCGGTCGCGATCGTCACCGGTCTGGCCCAGCTCGCCACCGATGGACGACCGGACCGGCCGCTGCCCGGCGGCGGCACGGCCGAGCGGCGCTTCGGCGGCGCGTCCGTCGATCTGGAGTTGCTCCGGACCACGGCGTACCGGCACAGCGTTCGGATCACCGACATCGTGCTCAGCGCGGTCGCGGGCGGTCTACGGCGGGTGCATCCCGATCCGGACGGGCTGCCGGCGAAACTCCGGGTCGCGGTGCCGCTGACAACTCGGCCACCTGGCTCGAACGAGCCGGGAAACCGCACCGCGGGTGTGATCACCGATGTGCCGCTGAGCGGAATGACCGAGATCGAGCGGTTAGGCCGGACCGCACGGTTGAGCGGGCGGTTGCGGACCCAGACCCGAGTGCTGGCATCCAGTGCGGCGCTGCGGGTAACCGGCGCCGTGCTCCCACCGGACGTGCACGCTCGGTTTGCCCGCACGGTGTACGGGCGGCGGTATTTCCACGCGATCGTGTCGAACATGCCCGGTCCGCGCGAGCCGTTGACGGTTGCCGGTGCGCCGATCAGTGCGGTCTTCCCGATTCTGCCCCTGGCACCCGGCTCGCCGCTCGCAGTAGGCGCGCTCGGCTGGGGCGACCGGGTGCATTTCGGTGTCGCGGTCCACCCGGATCTCGTCCCAGATGCCACCGCGCTGACCAGTGCCATCGTGGACATCGTGACCGAGCTCGCCGGCGATGCCGCGCCGTCGGCATGGCCCGCGCCGCGAGACGAGCCGGACCGCCCGGCCACCCGGAGGGAGGCCGGAACCTCGGACTGCCCGGCCACCTCTACGGGGGCCGGAACGTACGGCCGGACCGATGCGGCAAGCTAGATCGATGCGCCTGGCGACCTGGAACGTGAACTCGGTGAAGTCCCGCCTACCCAGATTGCTGCCGTGGCTGGCGGGTACCGAGCCGGACGTGGTCTGCCTGCAGGAGACCAAGTGCGCCGACGACGCGTTTCCGGTGGCCGAGCTCGCCGACCTCGGGTACGCCAGCGCGGCGTACGGCGAAGGCCGGTGGAACGGCGTGGCGGTGCTGTCCCGCGTCGGTCTCGACAACGTGACCAGGGGCTTTCCTGGCGAGCCGGGTTTTCCCGACGCCGAGGCGCGCGCGGTCGGGGTGACCTGCGACGGGATCCGGGTCTGGTCGATCTACGCACCCAACGGCCGCACGCCAGGATCGCCGCACTACGACTACAAGCTGTCCTGGTTCACCGCGCTGGCGCAGGCACTTCCGGCCGAGTTGGCCGCGGCCGCCGAGTTCGCGGTCTGCGGCGATTTCAATGTCGCGCCGACCGATGACGACGTATGGGATCCGGCGGCGTTCGTCGGCTCGACCCATGTGACCCCGGCCGAGCGGCAGGCCCTGGCCAGCCTGCGCGACGTGGGGCTGCACGACGTGGTGCCGACTCCGATGAAGGGACCGCACCCGTTCACGTACTGGGACTACCGGGCCGGCATGTTCCACAAGAACATGGGAATGCGCATCGACCTGGTGTACGCGAGCGCCCCGCTGGCGCAGCGAGTGAGCTCGGCCTACGTCGACCGGGAGGCGCGCAAGGGCAGCGCACCGTCCGACCACGCGCCCATCGTGGTCGATCTAGACGGCTAGTCGGCCCGTTGGCCGGGCCGGTCGGAGCCGGCACCGGGACTGATGGCACCCTGGGTAGGGGCTTTCCCCCGTTACCGGCTATGCCAGCCGTGGCGGATCATTGAAGTATGGCAGGGTCTGACCGCGTACCATCGCCGCGGACCCGGGTCGACGCCGGGGGTTCCGTGCGGACGGTGGTATCCGCCTCGCGCCGCCGTGCGCTCGTCGCGGGCGTGGCGGTGCTGGTGCTTGCGCTGGCCGCGGTGCTCGGATACCTGGCGCTGGCCGGCGAGCCGAACCCGTCCGGCCCCCAGCCGCCAACCGTGCCGACCACGCCGGCTGCGGACGGGGCGGTGAGCATGGCCGGTCGAGCGCCTTTGACCGGAGTGCCGGCCACCGAGAATCTCGATCATCCTGCGGTGACGATCAAGGTCTCCAACACGCCGGACGCACATCCGCAGCGCAGTCTCGAGGACGCCGACATCGTCTTCGTCGAACCGATCACCGGCGCCACGACTCGGCTGGCCGCGATCTTCCACTCGAAGCTGCCGGACGAGGTCGGCCCGGTGCGGTCGCTGCGGCCCACGGATGCCCCGCTGATCGGTCCGACCCGGGGGGTGGTCGGCAACACCATGGCGGCGCCCTGGGTGCTGGACTACTTCGACCGGGTCACCGACGTGGACGACCTGGGCACGTTGCGGGTGCCGCGCGGGGTGTACCGCTTGGATCCGACCCGGCGCGCACCCAATCACGTGTTCGCCCAGCCGGACCGCCTGCTCGCGCTGT
>DATAFN010000079.1:0-14630 GCA_036257435.1 Actinomycetes bacterium | reverse complement strand
CGTACCAGATGGTTGAGTCGAGCCAGCAACTGCCAGGTGTCACGGGTGAGTGGATCACGCATCGCGGCCAGGTCGCGGTCCCAAACCCACGGCTGGGTCCAGCGGCCCGGCACGATGTTGAGGTCGTGCGTGGACGTGATGTGGAACGCGCCGAACTCGCGCCGGCCGCGCCGGTCGAGTAGCAGCATCGTGTTGTCGACGAGGATCGCGAAGCAGCGGCCCGGGATATCGGCCGGGCCGGTCGCCAGCCTCGCGATGTCGCGCCAGCGGCCGGAGTGGGAGCCGACCGGATAGGTATCCAGGCTGGAGATGCCGACCCCGATGTACATCGCCGCCGGGGACATCCGGTCGGCGCGCTGTGCCATCTGGGTCCGCGGATCCAGATTTCCCGCCGTCAGATAGTTCTCGGCGATCCCGCTCAGGTCGTAGAGCAGCTGTGGCAGGTCATCGACATCGGAACCGTCCAGGAACATCCGGGTGGCCGAGCGCAGCACGTAGTGGGTCGGCTGGTGCTCCGGTTGCGGGTCGGCGTAGAAGAACGCGAGCCCGTGCGGTCCGAGTGGATCACTATTGCGCCGTTCCCAGGCGTGGAAGCTGTGCTTGGCGTTCATCCGGCGCAGCCGCTCGATCACCTGGTTGCGCAAGTCAGCCGCGGTCGGATCGTGCGGCGCCTGCTCCTGAGGCGGCGGCTGCGGTTGCGGTGGCTGTTGCGGAATCCGATGCCGCCGACCGGCCATCGCCGGGTCGGAGTGGGCGATCCGGATGTCTGGGGCAGTCTCGTGCGGGTTCACTACACCTCGACCTCGGCCAAGCGCTGGTCTAGCACTGCGAGCGGATGCGGCCGGCCGCGCCCGATGCCGGCGTACACCTCGGGTCGGCTCGCGCGCAGCATGGCCCCCCAAGCCAATCCGCCGAGCGCGGCCGCGCCGATGATGCCGGGGATGATCCACGCGCGCGGCGAGCCGGGTGGCAGTCCGAGCAGCGACTCCACGTTGGACACCGTGGTGGCCAGGACCACCATGCCCGCCGCGACACCGAGGGTGGGCGCGATCACCCGGACCCACGGGCCCTCATTGGTTCCACCCCCGGATCTGAAGTAGCGCAGCGCCGCCACGGATGCAGACAGCAACAAGACGAGCACGCCCACCGCGCCGATCGTGGACAGCCAGGTAAACAAGCCGGTGAACGGATCCGCTCCGATGACCGCGTACGCGGTCACCACAAGCGCGGCAGTGATCGACTGGAACAGCGACCCGCCGATGGGTGCTCCGCCGCGAGCTCCGGAGCCGGTGCGGGCGAGCGCCGGCGGAAGCACGCGCTCGCGGCCAAGCGCGAAGACGTAGCGGGCGACGCCGTTATGGAAGCTCAGCATCGCGGCGAAGATGCTGGTCACCAGCAGCACGGTGGCGAGTTGGGACAGCATCGGGCCGTACGCCGGGCCGAACGAACTCTCGAGCACCGCGAACGGCAGCCCGGCGCCCAACTCCCGGGCTGCGTCGACCACATTCGCGGGACCGAACGCCATGGCCAGCGCCCAGGACGAGAAGGCGTAGAACAAGCCGAGAAACGCCAGCGCGGCGAACGTAGCCCTGGCTACGGTGCGCGGGCCGCGGGCCTCCTCGGAGAAAACCGGCCCCGATTCGTAGCCGACGAACGCCGCCATACCCAGCGCCAGCACGCCACCGACGCCATTCACGAACAGGTTGTCGGGGCTGAGCGGCTCGAAGCTGATCCCGCTGGACGCGTGGGTCAGCGCACCGAGATCGAGCAACGTGATGACCCCCAGCTCGGCGATCAAGGCCAGCGCCAGCACCCGCGCGTTGATGGTCACCCGCAGCAGCCCGACCACGGTGACCGCCACCCAGACCACTGCGGCCCACCGCCACCAGTCCCCGCCCAGCTCGCCGGCCAGGATCACCCCGACCAGCCCGTACAGGCTGATCTGGATCGCGTTGTAGGCGACCAGCGCGACGGCGGCGCCGGCCACCCCGACGGACCGGCCGAGCCCGTGCGCGAGCAGCGCATAGCAGGTCGCTGCGTGCGCGACGTGCCGGCTCATCGCGACATACCCCACCGTCAGCAGTGCCAGCGCCCCGGCGACCAACAGGAAGCTCAGCGGCACGCCTACCACACCGGTGCCGGCGTACGTCGCAATCACGCCACCGGCGAGCACGGTCATCGGTGAGGACGCCCCGACCGCGAAGAACCACAGTGAAGGAGTGCCAACCGACTTGCGAGCGAGGCCGCCCGGAGCGCTCATGACACCCGCCACCGGTCGAGCGCAGCCCGGCCAGGGGCTAATCGACGAACGCTCGTCCGTGCGTAGCTGGGCATGGATGCGCCTCTTCCCAAGTCGATCCGGGCAAACGGACCTGGCTCGGGACAGCCCGCCACGTTGACTTAACGCGCGCAACGTTTAATCGACGCGTGACCACCCCGACACGATCAGTCACACGATATTGCATCCTGGCCGGGTTTCAAGGCGTCCCGTAATAGCTGGCAAAACGGCTGTCACTTGTTGTCGTTGTATGCCATACCCACCGATGCGCTCGCGGCCGGTACGACCGGCGCCGCCCGCATCCCCCAGATCCCGGGCGCCACCATGGCCAGCCCGAATAAACAGACCAGGGCCCAGAACGCGTCTCCGAGCGCGGTCCACAGCAGCACGCCGAGGATCGGACCGATCGCGTAACCCAATTGGAACGTCGCGTGCGCGCTGCCCAGGTAGTGGCCGACGGCACCGGCCGGGGCCACCTTCGCGGGGTACGCGAACACCGCCGGGGCACCGATCGTCTCGCCGAATGCGGCCAGTGCGGTCCCGGCGAGCACGATCGCCAGGCCGCCGGGAAGTCCGAACGAGCCCCGGCCCAGCACCAGGCAGATCCAGCCGGCGTGGACCGCGACCCAGGCCGGCCAAAGCTGGGTCGTGCGGGTCACCCGCAACTCGCAGGTGATGACGATGAACGCGGACAGCGCCGACGCGCTGCCGTAAGCCCAGGTGGGATAGCCCTCGGACTTGAGCATCAGCGGCAGCACCGCAAAGAACTGCACGTGCACCAGGCCGTTGGCCAGCATCAGGGCGAGGTAGGCGAGGTATCGGTGATCGGCGAGCAGGCTCAGATAGCCGGGTTTGGCGGCCTCGGTCCCGGGGTCCGGACGCTCCCGTTCCGGCTCCGCCCGGTCCGCCCCGTCGGCGGGCAGCAGAAACGCCGCAATCGCGCAGTAGATCAGCGCGGTGGCCGCGTCGACCCAGAACACCAGGTTCCACGAGATCGTGCTGAGCCAGGCGGCTACCAGCGGACCGGCCACCATGCCGGTGTTCAACGCCGTCCGGTACATCGCGAACACCATGACCTGCCGGGCCGGCGGTACCAGCCCGAACAGCAGCGCCGACACCGGCGGCCGGGCGGCCTGGGTCATCGCCCCGGAGAGTCCGACCGCGACCACGATCGCAGGAAAGCTGTCCAGCGCGGTGACCGACAGCGTGGCCAGCCCGGCCGAGGCCATTGCCAGCACGATCGTCCGGCGCGGACCGAGCCGATCGGATAACCCGCCGCCGAACAGCACCCCGGTGATGGCGCCCAGCGAGTACGCGCCCAGGGCCAGTCCGGCCTGAGGATTGGAGAAACCGCGCTCGGTCAGGTACAGCACAAGAAAGAACTGGACGAACGCCCCGAACTGGTTGACGAACACGCCCAGCAGGGCGAACCGCGCCGCAACCGGGGTTTCTCGGAGCGTCTGGAAGACACCCGCGTGCCCCGTCTCGGATCCAGCAGCTCCGCTCGTCACCCCGCCGCCTTCCGGCGCTCCCCGCTGTCTGATGTGACCGGAATTGCCCCGACGTCTTGCACAGTAGACTCTGTTGAGTAATCGGACAAACACGAACGGTAATACTCGCTTGACCGTTTCGGTAACTGGGGCCGGCACGCGCGTCGTGGCCCGAGCACCGGCCTACCCGCAGTCCCTTCCGAGGTCAGCCGCGGGTGATGGCACGCCAGCAGGCGGTCGCCAGTACATCGAGCTCCGCCTCGACCAGCCCCGGTCGGGTGGCGGCCAGGCGCACCGCCGGTGCCAGCCCGAGGTCGTAGAGCAGCTCCAGCTCCAGTTCGGCCAGCAGTGGCCGTAGGTCCGCACTCCCGGCGGCGGCAACGAGCGGATCCTCGGCTCCGGCCAGGACCAGCGCATGTGCCTGCGCGGCCAGCGGCGAGTGATCGACCTGCACCAGGAACCGCGCCCGGGCGGGATCGGCGGCCAGGTGCCGGTACACCGCCGTCCAGATGCGGCGGAACCGGTCCGCCGGGGCCGCATCCGGATCCACGCCAGCCGTGACGGCTGCGCCGAGCGCCAGCTTCACCTCCCGGTACGCATCGAGCAGCAGCGCCTCCTTGGACGGGTAGTACACGTAGGCGGTGCCGGTGCCGACCCCGGCACGCTTGGCCACCGCACTCATCCCGGTGCCGTACAGGCCGTGCTCGGCCACCAGCTCGACCAGGGCCCGCCGGATCCGGCCGGCCCGATCCGCACCGGCCCGATCCGCACCGGCCCTTTCCGCACCGGCCGGCGCATCAGCGGCGGTCACGCCCCGACCTGCGCCAGGATGCCGGCTACGTCCACGGAGATCCCGGTCTCCCGTTCCGATACCGCCCACAGCGTCCGGATCGCGGCCCGATCCCGAGGTCGGGTGAGCAGCGGTCGCCGGACCGGCGGGCCGAAGTTGACGAACCGGGGTGCGTAGAGCTGGCCGCCTCGCGCGTTCGGATCGGTGGCGGCGCGTAGCTGGGGCAGCGCACCGAGCGCCGGAGCCATCCCGGTGTGCGCGGCCAGCCAATGCCACAACCGCTGGCTAGTGCCGCCCTCGCTACCCCGAACGCTGGCGGCCTGCAGGTCGGTGCTGGACAGCCCGGGGTGCGCGGTCAGGCTGATCGCGGCCGCGCCTTCCTTGTGCAGGCGCTGCTGCAGCCCGAGCGCGAAGTGCACGTTCGCCAGCTTCGACTGGCCGTACGCGCGCCATGGGTTGTACCGGCCGTTCAGGTGCGGGTTGGCCGGGTCAACCGGGCGCCCCATGTGCCTGGCCGTACTGGTCACTGTGACCACCCGCGCAGCGGGCGCACGCAGCAGCGCGGGCAGTAGCAGCGCGGTGAGCGCGAAGTGCCCGAGGTGGTTGACGCCGAGTTGGGTTTCGAAGCCGTCCTCGGTACGTCCCTCCGGGGTCGCCATGACCCCGGCATTGTTGACCAGCAGATCAACTCGGGGATGCTGACTCCGCAGCCGTTCGGCGAACGCCCGGATCGACGCGAGCGAACCGAGATCGAGCTGGCCGACCTGCAGGACCGCAGCCGGGTACGCGGCCAGGATCCCGGCCCGGGCCCGGGCGGCTCGGTCCGGGTTGCGCGCGGCCAGTACGACGTGCGCTCCCTTGGCCGCCAGCGCCCGCGCGGTCTCCAGGCCGAGCCCGCCGTTCGCGCCGGTCACCACCGCTACTCGACCCGTCTGGTCGGGAATGTCGGCCTCGGTCCAGCTCATCGGGACTCCTCTGCGGACGCCGATCGGACTTGCCAGGTAGCGGACACCCTGCCGCTCCTGGGTGAATGAACGTTCATTCACTAGCCTCGACCGAACAGCGCCGACTAGTCAAGCCTGCTCGCGATGTAGGGACCACGGTCCGGGACGGCGCGACGGCGGCTGACTAGGGTGACTGCGGTGGAGACCGGTGGTCCGTCGTGAGCGACGTCATCCCGTTCGGACTGCTGGTCACCGGATTCGCGCTAGCCGCGATCGTCGCCGTGCTGTCCAACCGGCTCGGCGAGCGGCTGCGGATCCCTACCCCGATCTTCTTCCTGGTCTGCGCGGCGGTCGCCTCGGACCTGTTCCCCCGCCTGGGCGAGTTGCAGATCACCACCGTGCAGCGGATCGTCACGATCGCGCTCGTGGTCATCCTGTTCGACGGCGGGATGGGAATCGGCCGCCGGCGCTGGCGCACCGCCGCCGGCGCGATCCTGTGGCTCGGTGTGGTCGGCACCCTGGTGACCGCGGGCGCGCTGGCCGTGGCCTGCCATGTGCTGTTCGACCTGGACTGGCTGACCAGCCTGCTGATCGGGACCGCGCTCGCGCCGACCGATCCGGTCATGGTGTTCTCGGTGCTCGGCCGGCGCGAGGTCGGTGGCCGATCCGGTCTGATCCTCGAGGGTGAGTCCGGTGTCAACGATCCGGTCGGGATCGCGCTGCTGGCAAGCCTGCTCGCCGGTGCCGAGGTCACCGGCTGGGACGCCGTGGGGACCGGCATCAAGGAGTTCGCGTTGCAGATGGGAGTCGGCGGCGCGGTCGGGCTCGTCTCTGGTGTCGCGCTGACCGCGTTCATCCGCCGGGTACCGCTACCGAGCGAGGGCCTCTACCCGGTGCGTACGCTGGCATCCGCATTAGCGATCTACGGGCTGGCCACGATCGCGCACGGCTCGGGGTTCCTCGCGGTGTTCGTGGCCGGCATCATCATCGGCGACGTCCGGGCACCGTACAAGGGCGACATCGAGCGCTTCCACACCTCCCTGGCGAGCCTGGGTGAGATCGTCGCGTTCACGGTGCTCGGGCTGACGCTTCCGCTGCATACCCTCCCGGACGGGAGCGCCTGGTTGATCGGGCTGGTACTGGCCGTGCTACTCGCGCTGGTAGTCCGGCCGGTGCTGGTCGGCCTGCTGCTGTGGCCGGTCGACCTGACTCGCGGCGAGCGGCTGTTCGTGCTGTGGGCCGGGCTCAAGGGCGCAGTTCCGATCTTGCTCGGCACATTCGTGCTCGCCTCCGGGCAGCCGGAGGCGAGCCGGATCTACGCGATCATCTTTGTCGTGGTGACGTTCTCCGTCGTGGTGCAGGGTGGGCTGGTTCCGGTGGTGGCCAGGATCGGGCACGTCCCGATGCGCCCGGTCGCGCCAGAGCCGTGGTCGTTGGGAGTGCGGCTGCAGCACGAGCCGCGCGGCCTGCATCGCTATGAGATCGCGCCGGGTGCGCCGGCGAGCGGGCGACCTCTCGAGGAGCTCGATCTCGGTGAAGGGGTATGGCTGACCGCACTGATCAGGGCCGGCGCACTGGTCCAGATCCGGGGTGAGACCGTGCTGCAGGCCGGTGACGAGATCCTCGCGCTGGTCGATCCGGAGCATGGCGCCGATCCCGCGCCGTTGTTCAACCGGCCCGGCGTGGACTCGTCCTGAGTAGCCGAGCGAGCCGAGTTGCACAGGCAGTAACGATAAATTCGCCGTAAGTTGCGGCGGCGTCGGCGTGTCGGTCCGGTTGGAAGCGCCGCCACGCGGCAATAATGGATCATAAGCGAGGGGCCCCTTCCAAGTATGAGTTGGAAGGGGCCCCTCAGGTTTCGCCTCCGCTTGCTCCGATTGCTCGGCGCTCCCTTCGGCGGAACCACGCCACCTGCTCGGACTAACCCCGGCGAGTTCCGGTCGCCCGGCTCTCGCGTGCTCTGGAGTTGCCCCCTGAGCGGGTCGTCATCGCTGGTGACGTGTGAGATTTCTATCCCCGCCAGACCCCCCGCGCAAGGGCCTTTGGCAACCTATTTCAAGATTCTTTAGCGATCCCGCAGATGTCCACAGAACGGCCTCGGTTACCCCCAACCTTGGCAGGGTTATCCACCTGTGCCCACCGATTCATCCACAGCAGTGATCGCTGGGTCCAACTGCGGGCTGGAACCGGTAGCCCATCCCGGGCTCGGTCAGCAACTGCCGTGGATGGGCGGGCTCGTCCTCGAGCTTGCGCCGTAGCTGAGGCATGTACTGGCGCAGGTAATGAGTCTCCCGCTCGATCTCCGGCAGATGCCACTCGGTGGGGGTCAATCGCACCGGCTCGCCGCCGGCCGTGGTGACCGTGTGCTTGGCCAGGTCCACTGTGTGCCGACCCATCCGCACCGACGGCGGGCTCGACTCGGCCGCCGCGAACATCGCCGGGATGATCGCGAAGTACTTCGCGATGTCGTTGGCGATGGAGAACGTGGTCAGCGCGCCCCGGGCGATCAGCAGCTGCTTGCCGATCTCCACGATCTCGATCAGCTTGGTCCGCAGCGGCACGCCGGGACGATCGACTAGTGCAGTCGCTCGCATCCGGACCGGCGGCTAAGGTGGCGACCATGGCGAGCTGGGACGACGTACGGGACATCGCGCTCGCACTGCCCGAGACGGTCGAGCCGGCCTCGAACGATGGCATGCTGGCCTGGCGGGTCAGGGACAAGCTGTTCGCCTGGGAGCGGCCGCTGCGCCGGAGCGACTTCGCTGCGCTCGGCGACGCCGCGCCGGATGGACCGATCCTGGCTGCTCGGGTGCCCGATCTCGGCGCCAGGCAGGCGCTGCTCGCCGATGCGCCGGATGTCTACTTCACCACGCCGCATTTCGATGGCTATCCGGCGATCCTGGTCAGGCTGGACCTGATCAGCCGGACCGAACTGCAGGAACTACTGGTCGAGGCCTGGTTGGCGCGCGCGCCGAAACGGCTGGCCACGGCCTACGTCGACGCTCGGTAGCGGCCGGAGTGCCGGGTGGTGCCGGACCTCCGCCAGCGCCGATGCGACCGCTTGACCAGGGTCGTAGAAATGTTCGAGGGTTACGACCGTTCACCGCACCGGAAAAGGGACACCGCATGAGCTACCTAACTCGCCGCCGGATGGCTGCCGCCGCGCTCAGCGCAGGCATCGCCATCGCGCTGGTCCAGGCCTCTACCGGGAGCAGCGCAACCGCCGCCAACCCGGCCCCGACCGCGAGCGACGGCACCGCCGTGGTGTTCGTCGCGAACCCGGTGCAATCCACCGGCATCCAGACGCTGACGGATCAGAAGGACTCCGCCTCGGCCGTTCCGGCCGCTGCCTACATCCCCGTCACGCTGCACGACCTGGACGGCAGCGGCTACCTGCGCGGCACCTGGGCGAATATTCGCAACGAGACCGGAGACCCGGCGTTCTCCGCTACGAACACGTTCGTGTACGACCGGCACGACGACCGGTTCGAGCAGGTCATGGGGTACTTCTGGGCGACCGAGGCGCAGCGCTACCTGCGCGGGCTTGGCTTCACCGGGCAGCCCGGCGAGCTCCGCGAGGTGAACGCGGAGTCTCAGGACCTGCGGATCAACCAGTGGGGCCAGGACAACTCGTTCTCGTGGGACCGGCACGACCTGATCAAGCTGGGTAAGGGCGGCGTCGACGATGCCGAGGACGGGGAAGTGATCGTCCACGAGTACGGGCACGCGGTGCACGACGCGCAGGTGCCCGGTTTCGGTACTTCGATCGAGGCCGGATCGATCGGCGAGGGCTTCGGCGACTACCTGGCGGTGACCGTCGGGCTGCACGTGGCCGGCCAGCTGGGCGTTCCGGTGCTGGGCCCGCCGGCCTGCGTAGCCGACTGGGACTCGGTCTCCTACACGTCGACGGAGCCGCATTGCCTGCGCCGGGTGGACAGGGACAAGACCTACGCGGACCGGGTCGGCCGGGTGCACGCCGACGGCGAGATCTGGTCCCGGGCGCTGTGGGACATTCGCAGCACGCTCGGCCCCGCCGTCGCCGACCGCATCATCATCGAGGCCCAGTTCGATTTCGCACCCGACACCAGCTTCCACGACGCGGCGCTCGCTACTATCGCCACGGCTGGGGAGCTGGCCGGTCCAGCGGCAGCGGACGTGGTGCGGCAGGCGTTCGAGGATCGAGCCATCCCCGGCATCTGACCGCGAGCGAGCCGGACCGGATGGCGGCACGGTGGATGACGTTGCACTGACCAGGGCCCTGCGCGGTGCCCAGGGCGGCGACGAGCTCGGCTTCGTGGAACTGTGGCGGGCGCTGCAGCCGCGGCTGCTGCGGTACCTGCGGATCGCCATCGGGGAGCCGGCCGAAGACGTCGCGGCCGAGACCTGGTTACAGGTGGTCCGGGATCTACCGGGTTTTCGCGGCGATGGTCCGAAGTTCCGGGCGTGGCTGTTCGTGGTGGCCCGCAACCGTGCGGTAGACCAGGCACGGCAAGCGGGCCGACGGCTCGAGGTCAGCACCGACGTCACGGACCTGCTCGACACCCCGGCCGGGTCGGACACCGCGCTCGAGGCGCTGACCTGGCTGGATACCGAGCGCGCGCTCGCCGCGATCGCCGCGCTGCCGCGAGACCAGGCCGAAGCAGTGGCGCTGCGGGTCATCGCCGGCCTGACCCCACGGCAGGTGGGCACGGTGCTCGGCAAGCGTCCGGGCGCGATCCGGATCGCTGTCATGCGCGGGTTGCGCCGGCTCGCCGAGCAACTCGAGGAGCATGGCGCGGTCCTCGACAGCATCGCGCCAGAGGAGTCCATACCGAAACGATCGGTGCCAGAGCCATCGGTGCCGGAGCCATCGGCGCCGGAGCCATCGGTGCCGGAGCGATCGGTACCTGCCGGCACGGCCTCGACGCCGGCGGGAACGGCCAACGTCCACCGCCCCCGCCGGGGGCTCTCGCGTCCCGGACATCCGGCGACGGAGCAGAGCGGGAAGGGGGTGTAACGCAATGACCGAGCCGGACGCTTCTAACAACGGAATGCCTACACCGCTAACCGGTTCACAGGTTCCCCGCCGTGCCCCGGACCGCCGCCGCCGCAATGACGGGCCGGGGCACGGTTTGGGGGATGTGGATGCGCTGATTGCGGCCGCAACCGACCGGGCACACCCGCGGGAGCTGGCCGGCGAGGACGCGGCGGTTGCCGCATTCCGTGCGGCGCACCGCCTGTCGGCCGGGCGGACCGGACGGAATCGACGGCTGGTGCCCGTGCCGGCGTTCGTAGCCGGATCACTCACCGCCAAGATCGCCATTTCGCTCGGCATCCTGTCGCTCGGCGGGATCGCAGTTGCGGCCGAGACCGGCTCGTTGCCGACGCCGGCGCAGAGCGCCGCCCACCGCGTATTCCGCGCGGTCGGAGTGCCGGCGGCGGACCAGCGAGCCAGCGACGAGGGCGGTCAGCCGACCCAAAGCCACGGCGACGGCCAGCAGCTCGACGCCACCAGCCCGGCCGTAACCGGCCTGTGCTTGGCCTACCTGGTTGGTAGCAAGGACGAGCACGGCCATGCCATGGACAGCACCGCGTTGCAGGCGCTGGCCACTGTGGCCGGTGGCGAAGACAAGATCGAGGCGTTCTGCGCCGGCGTGCTGGCCGGTCCGAGCTCTACCCCAAGCGCCAGCCCGTCCGCGATCCCGACCTCCGGCCCATCCGTCCCAGGTCAGACCCCGACCAGTCCGGAACCGACCCCGGCGAGCCCGTCGGGAAGCGCCACTGGCCAGGGGACGCCGACACACCCGACCGGCCCCCCGACCGATCTGCCCACTCCCACCAACGTAGGCAAGCCATGAACCCGCGGCCCACAGACCCGTACTGCGCCTGAGCCGAGTCCAGGTGTGGTAGGGCCGAAGGCCCCGAGGGTCCATGCAACCCTCGGGGCCTTCGCGCGACTCGGCTCGATCTCAGCGATGACTCGGCCCCGGTGCCGGCAGCGACTGCGGTGTCCGGTCCACTTAGGGTGAGCTCAGCTCAGTCGGGCACGGTTGGAGGCGATGGTGCGATGACCGCAGGGTCGACGGAGTCCGGGCGCCCGAGCGCGGACCGGGAGCTACCCAAGGGATTCGCGGTCGGCCATTGGACCGATCCGGTGGGCCGCACCGGCTGCACGGTGGTGCTGGCACCCGATGGCGCGGTCGGCGGCGTGGACGTGCGCGGCGGCGCTCCCGGCACGCTCGGCACCGATGGGCTGCGCACCGGAACCGTGGTCGAGCGCTCGCACGCGGTGCTGCTGACCGGTGGAAGCGCGTTCGGCCTGAGCGCGGTCGGCGGTGTCGTGCGCTACCTGGACGAGCGCGGCATCGGCTACCCGATCGGTCCGGTCAAGATTCCGATCGTCGGTGGCGCGGTGATCTTCGATCTGCTGTCCGGTGACCCGCTGGCCAGGCCGGGCAGCGAGGCCGGGTATAGGGCATGCGAGGCGGCGAGCACGGCGCCCGAGCTGGGTGCGGTCGGTGCCGGCACCGGTGCGACCGTGGCCAAGGCCGGCAGCAACGACCGTCCCGCACCGGGCGGTGTGGGCGTGGCCAGCGCGCGGGCCGGTGACGCGGTGGTAGCGGCGATCATGGTCGCGAACAGCGTGGGCGGTATCTGGGACGACGAGGAGCGGGAGTGGGTGGCGCCCCTGTCCGGCTGGGATCCGGCGTCCGGCCTACTACCCGGCGCGAACACCACGATCGGCGTGGTGGTCACCGACGCGACGCTCACCAAGGAGCAGGCCAACCGGGTGGCGATGGTCGCGCACGACGGAATCGCCCGGGCGGTCCGGCCGGCGCACACGCTGTACGACGGAGACACCATCTTCTGCCTGGCCTCCGGCACGGCAACCGCGGTGTACGACGCGGTGGAGGCGGTTGCGGCGGCGGCGGTCGCGCGCGCGATCGCGGTCGCAGTCCGTGCGGCGCAGGCCGGCTAGGCGGGTCCCTCGCGTAGCCGTTCGGCGCGGGGAGCCCGTGGACAACCCGCGGCCTGTGGACATCCGCTGACGCACCCGGCCGCTGGCGTCGCGTTCGGTCATGCCCACCGACGGCGAGCGGATCGCGGTCGCCGCATTCGGCACGCAGGCCGTGCTCGCCGGTGGCAATGCGGTTGGAGTTCGGTTCAGCAACCGAGAGCTTGATCCGTTATGGGGCGCCGGTCTGCGGTTCGCGCTGGCGGCCGGGCTGCTGCTGCTCATGATGGTCGTGCTGAGGTTGGCCGTTCCGCACGGTCGCGCGCTCGCCGGTTCCATCCTCTACGGCTTGCTCAACTTCGGCGCGTCGTTTGCGCTGATCTACTACGGACTGGTCCGGGTGCACGCCGGACTCGGCCAGATCCTGCTCGCCCTGGTGCCGCTTGCCACGCTCCTGCTCGCGGTGCTCTGGCGGCAGGAACGCGTTCGCGTCACGGCCGTCGTCGGCTGCCTGGTCGCACTCGCCGGGGTCGCGTTGATGTCGCGCGATCCGTTGCGGGAGGCGGTGCCGCTGGCCTCCGTGCTCGCGCTCGTGGCCGGCGCAGTCTGTTTCGCGCAGGCGCTCGTGCTGGTACGGCGGTTCCCGCGCGTCCACCCGATCACCATGAACGCCCTGGGCATGACTGCGGGCGCCGCCGTCTTGCTCGCCGCTTCGGTAATCGCCGGAGAGTCGCTGGCACTGCCGCAGAGCACCCAGACATGGCTGGCAATCGGCTACCTAGTCGTCATCGGTTCGGTGGTCGTCTTCCTGCTCTATCTCGTCGTGCTACAGCACTGGACGGCATCGCGGGCCGCTTACGGGTTCGTGCTCATCCCATTGGTGACTGTCCTGCTGTCCGCGTGGCTGGACGACGAGCCGATCACCGTCGCTCTGGTGCTCGGCGGGCTCCTGGTCCTGGCGGGCGTGTACGTTGGCGCTCTTGCGCCGGCGCGCGCTAGGTGATCGGCACACGACGCTCGCGCACGGGAGCCGGCCGCCGTCAGGGAAGCAGTCGGTAGAACCGCCAGAAATCGGTTTCGATCGGGAGTAGTTCCACGGTGCCAAACCCGGCGGCGGCCGCGAAGCGTTTCACCGCGGCCGGACGCAGCACCGCGCCGGTCGCCTCGGTCTGCGGATCGCCCATGACCGCAGGCAGGCAAGAGACCAGGCTCCAGCCGTAGTTGTGCCGGTCCGTGGCGGTACCGGGGGCGGTGAACTCGTCGTCCGCTCGCTCGTCCGCGATGACGACCGACCCGCCGCCGGTCAGCAGCGCGTGCGCGGCGGACAGCGCCTCCACCGGGCGAGGCATGTCGTGCAGCGCCTCGAAGATGGTCACCAGATCGAACCGGCCGGCCAGACCGGGATCGGTGGCGTCCGCAACGATGAAGTCGACCCGGTCCCCGACGCCGGCCGTCGCGGCGTTGCGAGTGGCCAAATCGATGACGTCACTGTCCAGATCGAGCCCGGTGACCGTGATCTCCGGATAGGCCAGCGCCATCGAGATGCTCGACCAGCCGGACCCACAGGCCAGGTCAGCCACCCGCGCCGGCGGGCCGCCTCGGAGCCGCTCGTCAATGGCAGGGATCGAGGGCAGCCACTGGGTGCCGAGCAGGTTGAGGAACAGCGCCCGGTTGAACTCGGCCCGGCCCTCCGGTTCCCACGGCAGCGGCGGCGGCGCACCGCCGCGGCGGAACGCCTCGACCAGCTGCGGCAGTGGCCGGGCTGCGCGCACCATGCCGACGCCGATGTACCCGCCGTAGCGGACGTCCTCCTCGTCGACCAGGACCGGAACATACTCCGGCGGCAGCGCGTAGCGACGGTCCAGCGGGTCCCTGGCCTCGTCCACGGTGAGTAGCCCGCTTACCGCCTGGTGCTCGAGCCACTCGCGCACGTAGCGCTCGACTGTGCCGGTGCGCGCGGCGAGCTCGGCCGAGGTAGCCGGGCCGCCACGGGTCAGCGCGCGGTACAGGCCAAGCCGCTCGCCGAGGTAGAGGGCGTACAGCTCGAACGCTCCGAGCTGGGCCTGGAACAGGCGCTCGGTCAGCGCTGCGGTCGGATCGGTGGCGTTCGGCGGTCCGGCGGTCGACGACCCCGTGGTCGACGGCCCGGTGGTCGACGGCCCGGTGGTCGACGGCCCGGTGGTCGACGGCCCGG
>DATAFN010000069.1:0-2660 GCA_036257435.1 Actinomycetes bacterium | reverse complement strand
GGTCAAGGCCGGAAGTAGACCAGCGCGGTCGCGATTGCGGCCATGCCTTCGCCGCGGCCGGTCAGGCCGAGACCGTCGCTGGTGGTCGCGGACAGCGTGACCGGCGCGTCGATCGCATTAGACAGGAGCTGCTCGGCCTCGGCGCGGCGATCGGCCAGCTTGGGCCGGTTGCCGATGACCTCGATCGCCACGTTGCCGATGTCGAAGCCCTGCGCCCGCACCCGACGCGCCGTCTCCTCGAGCAACGCGAGGCCGGCCGATCCAGCCCACTCCGGCTCGTCGGTGCCGTAGTTCGAGCCCAGATCACCGAGACCGGCGGCCGAAAGTAACGCGTCGCAGGCGGCATGTGCGGCAACATCCCCGTCCGAATGCCCGGCTAGTCCGGCGGCCTCGTCCGCCCAGCGCAACCCGGCCAGCAACATCGGCCGGCCCGGCTCGAGCCGGTGCACATCAACACCCAGCCCAACCCGGACACCGCCGGCGCCGGTCATCGGGCCGTCCCCGCTCGCCGGCGAGCAACCAGCGCCTCGGCGAGCACCAGATCGATCGGACGGGTCACCTTGAACGCCTCCTCGTGCCCGGCTATGACCTGGATCGGCACCCCGAGGCCCTCCACCAAACCGGCGTCATCTGTACTGTCCTGCGGCCCGTCCGCGGCTTTCGCGTGCGCCTGCGCCAGCACCGATCGGCGAAATCCCTGCGGGGTCTGCACGCTGCGTAGCGCGGCCCGGTCCAGGGTGCCGGTGACCCGCTCCTGGGCGTCCACCGCCTTGACCGTGTCGGTGACCGGGAGCGCGGGCACCACGGCGTCGGCTCCGCCCGACACCGCCCGCACGACCGCGTCTACCAGCTCGACCGGAACCAGTGGGCGGGCCGCGTCGTGGACGAGGACTACCTCCGCCTGCTCGGGCAGCGCGGAAAGCCCGAGCCGCACGGACTGCTGCCGGGTGTCGCCGCCGGCAACCACCGATACGGTCGCCCCCAGCTGGTCCTCGGGCAACAGCGCGCGGACCGCGGCTACCGACCCGGGCGGCGCGACCACGACCACCAATTCGACCGATGGTGACTGGGCCAGCGAATGCACTGCGCGGACAAGCATCGGCACCCCGGCCAGCGCTCGCAACGCCTTGGGGGTGCCGGGTCCGAGCCGCTCGCCTCGACCGGCTGCGGGGACGATCGCGACCGCTTTCAACGGCTCATCGACCCTCGGCGAGTAGGAACGGGCGCGCTGGTAAGGGAGCCTAGGAAGCGAGAACCTCGTCGAGGATGGCCTCGGCCTTGTCCTCGTTGGTGTTCTCGGCGAGAGCGAGCTCGCTGACCAGGATCTGCCGCGCCTTCGCGAGCATCCGCTTCTCACCGGCGGACAGCCCGCGGTCGCGCTCGCGGCGCCAGAGGTCTCTGACTACCTCGGCTACCTTGATCACGTCACCGGAGGCGAGCTTCTCCAGATTGGCCTTGTAGCGACGGGACCAGTTCGTCGGCTCTTCGGTGTGAGGCGCGCGCAGCACCTCGAACACCCGGTCGAGCCCATCCTGGCCGACCACGTCACGAACTCCGACCAGATCGGCGTTGTCGGCCGGCACCCGAACGGTAAGGTCACCCTGGGCAACCTTGAGCACAAGATAGGTCTTGTCCACGCCCTTGATAGATCGGGTCTCGATGGCCTCGATCAGGGCGGCCCCGTGATGCGGATAGACAACCGTCTCGCCGACTGTGAACGTCATCTGGCAGGCACCCCTTCCGTGGACTGCCAGTCTACCATGGGCCCGGCCCGGCTCGACTCACGTTTGCCCAGGTCAGCGGCCTAGTTGGCGGGATTTCGGGACTTGACAAATCGCCGGCTTTGCGGCAGCGGGCCCGCAGCAACACGTCTGACCAGCGGTTATGCCGGGCGACCCGGGCGGTGCGGAGATACCGCCATCAGCAGCGATCATTGCCTACGAATGCCCGCGGTCCCGCCATACTGCCGCGCATGGGATCTTCGCCCGGCCGGGCGCTGGTCGGACTCATTCAGGCCGCGCACCCGCTGCCCTGCCTGGCCGTCGCCGGCATCGCCGCGGGCTTCGCAGCGACCTCCGGCCGGAGCGCTGTGGAGTGCTTCGCTATCGGCGGCACCGTCCTCGCCAGCCAGCTAGCCATCGGCTGGGACAACGACTACCTCGACCGGAATCGGGATGCCGCGGTCGGCCGGCGGGACAAGCCCCTGGTGTCCGGTGCGATCTCCGCCGGTGCGGTTCGCGCCGCCTCAGCAACGGCCGCCGCCGGCTTCCTCGCCGCACTGGTCTGGTACCCCATCCGGGCCGCCGCGACGGCGGTGCTGGCCGCGGGGGCCGCAGCCGGGTACAACCGCGGGCTGAAGGCCACCGCACTCTCACCCCTGCCCTACGCGGTCAGCTTCGCGCTGCTGCCGGCATTCGTCACGTTGAGCGGCGACCCCAGCGGCTGGCCCGCCGCTTGGATCACGGCCGCGGCCGCGCTGCTCGGCGTCGGCGCACACTTCGCGAACGCGCTGCCCGACATCGGCGACGACATCGCGACCGGAGTGATCGGACTGCCGGCCCGGCTCGGGCCGCGCCTGGCCGCTTTGGTGGCCGCCGGCTGTCTGGCGCTGGCCGGTGTACTGCTGTCGGCCGGTGCCGGGTTGCTCGCGCATCCGGCCG
>DATAFN010000025.1:0-5917 GCA_036257435.1 Actinomycetes bacterium | reverse complement strand
GCCGTTCCGCCGGAACGGGATGACCTTGAGCGCGGGATACTTGTCGGCGATCCCCTGGATGCGCTCGAGCGTGGCATCGGTGGACGCGTCGTCGATCACGAGCAGCTCGTAGCTGAACCCGCTCGCGTCCATCGCCGCGCTGATCCGCTCGATCTCGAGCACGACGTGATCCTGCTCGTTGTAGCAGGGCAGGATGATCGAGACGTACGGGGCCGGCTCGGGCGCGGTTGAGCCGCTCCCGGCCTTGGACAGCTGTGACGGAGTCATCGCGAGGCAGAGAATACCCGGTTAGCGCGTTTCGACCCGTTCCATCGCGGTCTACGGCCGGGCCATCCAGACCTGGAACCGCTCCGGCACGGTCCGGTCCGGGCGATTGACGAGCGTGCGCTGGTCAACGTCGATGACCACGTCGACCACCGGTTCGGGGGTGAATCCGGAGTCGATCAGCAACTGCGATGTTTGCGCCGCCAGCAGCACCGGAGTCCGGCCGCTGGCCCTGATCCGCTCGGTCAGTCCCGTCAAAGCGGCCGGATTGGTCGGCAGCCGCACCCCGACCGCGGGCAGCCCGCACTCGCCGCGAATGGACGGTCCCCACTCGGTACGGGCCCGGTTGTCTGTCAGCAGGACCGCGTCACCGGGCCGCAGGCTCGCGCACAGGCCCTCGATCGCCGCGATCGATCCGCCTTCGGTCCGCTCGCCGAGCAACGGCAGCGCGGCCAGCATGGTCGGGACCAGGATCGCCGCCATGCCGACGGTCCCGACCAACGCCCGGCCCGGCCCGCCGACCGGCGACACCCGGGTCCCGAACCAGCGTTGCCGGGTCAGCACGGCGACCGCGAACGTCGCGAACAGCACCAGCACCGGCAGCACGAGGGGGACGAACCGGCGGTCCGCCCACGGATGGTCCGGCGTAATGCCGGGCCGCCACAGCGTGAGTGCGATCGTGCCGAGACCGACCGCGAGCACCGGGATCCACGCCTCGTCGCGACCCGCCAGCACCCGGCGGACCAGGATCGCCGCGCCGGCGATCCCGAGCAGGACGGCCGGCCAGCCGAGCCACCAGGCGACCCAGTGCAGGCTGAACTCGGCGTAGCTACGGGTGCCGTCGACCGGAAGGCCCAGCTGCCGCTGCAACTCGGAGACGAACGCGGTCACCGACGAGTGCGGGCCGGACCCGTGCGCGGTCTGCAGCAACGGCCGGACCACGAACAGGACCCCGCCGACCACGGTGGCCGCGGCCGCGATCCACCCGAGCCGCGGTGACGGCGTCCACGACCGGCGCCGGATCAGAACCACCGCGGCCACGGTGCCGGCGCACAGCACCACCAGCAGCGCGGCGAGCGGCACCAGCGAGCCGGCGGTCTCGATGATGTACGGCTTGGACAGCACCCACCCGTCGATGACGCCGAAGGCAAGCCCGATCAGCAGGCCGGCGGACAGTGGGCGGACCAGCACGCGGCGCTTGAGCCACAGCCAGCCGAGCACCGGCACCAGCAGCGTGAGCTCGCGCAGCGCGTCTACCCGCACCAACGTGCACGAGCCGATCAGCAGGCCGCCGAGCAGCGCGGCCAGCACCGCCGGGTCGGCAGCGCGCCAACGTCCCGCAATGCCGGCAGCCGGCGCGGCGGCACTACGCCGGTCCGGGTCCGCCGCCATCCCGATGGCGTCGGCAAGCAGGCAGAACCCGGCCATGAGCAGCAGCAGCGCCAGCGGCTCGGACAGCGTGGACCGGCTGCTGTGCCAGATCGGCAGCGCCACCGCGACCACTAGAGTCGCCGGCACCGCCCAGCGGGCGCCGATCAGCCGGGCCGCCAGTCCGCCGAACGCGAGCAGCGCCAGCCCGCCGAACACTGCCGGCAGCCACAGGGCGCCGCGCCATCCGACCAACCATTCGGCGCCGGCCAGCGTCATCGGCAGCCCGGACATGAACTGCGGTATCGCCGAGCCACCATCGGCATAGAACGCCCCGCTGCCGACTGCCAACCCGTCGTGGGTCCCGCCGAATGCCCCGAGCTGAACCGGGATCGGCAGCCGGCCGTGCCCGGCCAGCCAGTGCCCGATCTGGGCATAGGAGGCGGCGTCGCGGCGCAGGATGAGCTGTTCGGAGTGCAGCACACCGTTGACGATCGCGCTGCCCGCGGCGATCGCGATGATGCCGCCGGTGGTCCACCAGGGCACGTCACCACGCCGCCCGGCGGCCAGCGGACTCCCGTCCAGCGCTCGCCACCCGACGAGTGCCGCTCCCGCGACGACCGGCAGGGTGAGCAGCGCCGGGATCGGGCGGAACCAGCCGGCCAGCAGCAGCGGCAACGCGGCGAGGAGCCAAGCCGACAACAGCAGCGCGGGTAGGACGGTCAGCCGTGCCAGCACCCGGCCGCTGCTCACGGACCACCCCGGTGCAACACGACGTACCCGGACCGGTCGAACAGCACCTCGAACCCGTCCGCTCTGGCCATCGCCAGTCGGTCGAGCTGCTCAGCCACCGACTCGAACGGGAACGAGCGCTTCTCCGTGTCGACGACCACCCAGTCCGCACCGCGCGGGGTCTGGTCAAGCAGCAGCACGGTGGTCCGGGTAGTCAGGTGCGGGCCGAGCCGGTTGTCCGCCTCGACCGTCACGCCGTCCGGGATCATCGCGACCGCCGCCGCGGCCGCCCGCTCCCGCTCCCCGAACCGCCAGGCATGGCCGGTGAGCTGGTCCCCAAGCGGGAACCGGAACGCACCCACCGCCGCGATCGCCACCAGCGTCGCGATGGCCCAGCGCCGCGGCAGTCCGGGCCACCGGCGGCGCTCGGACAGCCGGGCAACCGTGTCCATGGCTGCGAACAGCAGAATCGGCCACAGGAACGCGTCGTAGTGATGCTCGATGTTCCAGTGGTTGGGGTTGGACGAGAACAACCGCTCGGCCAGCAACGGCAGGGTCAACAGCACCAGCGGCGACCCGAGCGCGGCGAACCCGAGCATGCCGAACAGCCACGTCAGCGTCACCACCTTGGTGCCCGGGTGCAGCACGATCGAGATCGTGTCCAGCGGGTGGACGATGATGTGCCCGAGCGCCTCGGCCGGTCCCGAGCCCAGCTGGTCGTACATCCAGTAGTAGTCCGACTGCCCACCGGCCGCCGGGATCAGCACGAGCATCACCAGTACGAAAGCGCCCACCCCGATACCGGCCGTGGTCAGCCCGAGCTTGCGCTGCCCGCGCGCCGCGACGATCAGTCCGAAGACCGCCACGATCAGGCCCATGTCCTCCTTGACCAGCAACAGCGCGAGCGCGACCAGGCAGGCTTGCCGGTACCGGCCGGCCTGCAGCCGCTCCAGCGCCAGCGCGGTCAAGGGAATCGCGAACGCGACCTCGTGGAAGCCGTTGAGGCTGGCCATCTGGAGCGGGAACGACAGCGCGAACGCGGTAGCGACGATGTAGGCGGTGGTCCGGCCGAACATCCGCCGGGCCGCCACCCAAACGATCGGCACCGCTGCGGCGAACAGCACGCTCTGCGCGACGAACAGCGACGCCGGGTGATCGTAGATCCAGTACAGCGGCGCCAGCAGTGCGTTGACCGGCGAGAAGTGGTCCCCGAGCACGGAGAAGTTCGGGCCGAAACCGTCGTGGACACCTTTCACGATCGACACCGGCGCGGACAGGCTCGCGTAGCTGCGCATGACCTGATCGAAGATCACAACGTCGAACGAGCCCATCACGAACCGGTAGTACGCGGATATCGCGATCAGCGAGTGCACGGTGGCGGTGAGCGCGGTGAGCAGCCCCACCCAGCACAGGTCACGGCCGGACCAGGGCGGGCGCGCGGCGGCGGTCGTCTGGTCGGGCCTAGCCTGTGCGGGCATGAACAGCGGTATACCCGCCGCCCTCTTTCGATCCTCGGCGGCCCTGGATCCGGCTCGTCCGTTCATCACCTTCTACGACGACGCGACCGGGGAACGCGTCGAGCTCTCCTTTGCCACGTTCGAGAACTGGGTCAGCAAGACCGCGAACCTGATCCAGGACGGCCTGGTCGCCGAACCGGGGCAGCGGATCTCGCTGCTGCTTCCGGTCCATTGGCAGACGCTGGTCTGGTATCTGGCCTGCTGGTCGGCCGGTGTGATCGCGGCGCCGGGGCTCGATCCCGCCGCGGCCGACCACGTCATCACCGCTGGCGAGAGCCTAGCCCGTGCTCAGGCCTGCCCAGGTGATCGGGTGCTGATGTCGCTGCGCCCGTTCGGCGGCCGCAGCCTGGAGCCGCTACCGGCCGGTGTGCTCGACTATGCGGTCGAGGTGCCGGGCTACGGCGACCGGTTCGCTCCGATGCGGCCGGTCTCGCCGGGCGATCGGGCGCTGGAGATCGACGGCCGGACCTGGACCGGAGCCGAGCTGGTCGCCGCCGCGGAGGAAGCCGGCGTCGGCCTGAGCAGCACCGATCGGATCTTGACCGGCGCCGATCCGGCCACCTGGGCCGGGCTAGGCACCGTCCTGCTCGGCCCGCTCGCGGCCGGTGCCTCGGTGGTGCTGTGCCGAGATCTGGACCCGGCACGGATCGACGCCCGTACCACCATGGAACGGATCACTCGGACCGCATAGAGTCACGACGGCGCGACCTGCTGCCGCGAGCAGCACTTGGTCGTGCCGTTAGTGCCCGATAAGACGATCGGAGCGAGATGGACAAGGTCGTCCAGAACCCGGCCGACGCGGTCACCGACATCGGCGATGGCGCGAGCCTCGCCGTCGGCGGCTTCGGCTTGTGCGGCAACCCGATGGAACTGATCCGAGCCCTGCACGACCGCGCGGTGACCGACCTGCGGGTCGTGTCCAACAACTGCGGCGTGGACGACTGGGGCTTGGGGATCCTGCTTGCGGACAAGCGGATCGCCCGGATGACCAGCTCCTACGTAGGTGAGAACAAGGAGTTCGCCCGCCAGTTCCTGGCTGGTGAGCTGGAGGTGGAGCTGACCCCGCAGGGCACGCTGGCCGAGCGGCTGCGCGCCGGCGGGGTCGGGATTCCGGCGTTCTACACCGCGACCGGGGTGGGCACCCAGGTCTCCGACGGTGGGCTGCCATGGCGCTACCACCAGGACGGTTCGGTCGCCGTGGCCTCGCCGGCCAAGGACACCAGGCAGTTCGGCGATCGCACGTACGTGCTGGAGGAGGCCATCAGCTGCGACTTCGGCCTGGTCCACGCGCTGGTCGGCGACCGGCACGGCAACCTGGTCTTCCACGAGTCGGCGCGCAACTTCAACCCGCTGTGCGCGATGGCCGGTCGGGTCACCATCGCCGAGGTCGAGGAGCTGGTCGAGCCGGGCGAGCTGAGCCCGGACGAGATCCACCTGCCCGGCATCTTCGTGCAGCGCGTCGTGCCGGTGGGCACCGATGTCGAGAAGCGGATCGAGCGGCGCACCGTGCGCACCCGGCAGGAAGGCTGAGATGGCGATGGGACTGACACGCGAGCAGATGGCGGCCAGGGCGGCCGCCGAGCTGGCCGACGGGCAGTACGTCAACCTCGGCATCGGCCTGCCGACACTGGTGCCCAACTACCTGCCGACCGGCGTGACCGTGGTGCTGCAGAGCGAGAACGGGATCCTCGGAGTCGGGCCTTACCCATGGGACGGCGAGGAGGACCCGGACCTGATCAACGCCGGCAAGGAGACGGTGACCGTGCTTCCCGGCGCGGCCTACTTCGACTCGGCGACCAGTTTCGGCATGATCCGGGGCGGGCACATCGACGCGGCGATCCTCGGCGCCATGCAGGTCAGCGCAACGGGTGACCTGGCCAACTGGATGATCCCCGGCAAGATGGTCAAGGGCATGGGGGGCGCGATGGATCTTGTGCACGGCGCCAAGCAGGTGATCGTGCTGATGGAGCACGTGGCCAAGGACGGCACGTACAAGGTCGTGAAGGAGTGCTCGCTGCCGTACACCGGGCGCGGGG
>DATAFN010000181.1:0-2909 GCA_036257435.1 Actinomycetes bacterium | reverse complement strand
ATCTTCGGCAGCCTGGCCGCCGCCTCGCTGCCGCTGGCCATCGGGGCGATCGCCGTGCTCGGGGCGTTCACCATGCTGCGGCTGCTGACCATGGTCACCGACGTCTCGGTGTTCTCGGTCAACATCGTCACCATCCTCGGGCTCGGCCTGGCCATCGACTACGCGCTGTTCATGGTCAGCCGATTTCGTGAGGAGCTGCCGCGGCACGCTACGGTCCAGGACGCGCTGGCCCGCACCATGGCGACCGCCGGCCGGACCGTGGCGTTTTCCGGGATCACGGTCGCGGTGTCGCTGGCCGCGCTGTTGATGTTCCCGCTGATGTTCCTGCGCTCGATGGGGTACGGCGGCATCGCAGCGGTGCTGGTCGCGATGGTGGCCGCGCTGACCGTGCTGCCGGCCCTGCTCGCGGTCCTCGGCCGGCGGGTCGACTCGCTGCGCCTGCCGCTGCCCGGCCGGTTCCGCCGCCGGCCCGCCTCGCCGATGGAGGTCGGCCAGGTCGAGCGCGGACTCTGGTACCGGCTGGCGCATTCGGTCATGCGCCGCCCGGTCGCGTATGCCGCCGTGATCGGGGTGCTGCTGGTCGCGTTCGGCGCGCCGTTCCTATCCGCCCGATGGGGTGGTGTTGATGCCCGGATGCTGCCGGAGAGGGCGCCCAGCCGGATCGCCAGTACCACGCTGGAGCAGGACTTCCCGGCCAACGCCACTACCCCCATCGACGTCGTGGTGACCGGGGACCAGGCCGGCCTGCCCGGCTATCTGGACGCAATCCGCGCCGTGCCGGGCGTGACCTCGGCCGAGATGCACGGCCAGCGCGGCGACACTGCCGTGGTCGGCGTCGGGTACGACGCGCAGTCGGGATCCGCGCAGGCGCAGGACCTGGTTCGGGAGATCCGGGCGGTGCCGGAGCCGGCCGGTGCCGAGGTGTTCGTCGGTGGCCCCACCGCCGAGATCATCGACCAGCTGGGCGGAATCGGCCGGATGCTGCCGTGGGCCGCACTGGTCGCGATCTCGGCCACCCTGGTGCTGCTGTTCCTCGCGTTCGGCTCGGTGGTGCTGCCGGTCAAGGCGATCCTTATGAACACGCTGTCGCTGGCTGCGTCATTCGGCGTGGTGGTCTGGATATTCCAGGAGGGGCACCTGTCCGATTTGCTGGGATTCACTGCCACCGGCACGCTCGCGCCAGGAAACCTGGTGTTGATGCTCGCGATCCTGTTCGGCCTGTCGATGGACTACGAGGTGTTCCTGCTGTCCCGGATCAGGGAGCAGTGGGACGCGACCGGCAACAACACCGCGGCGGTCGCGACCGGTATGCAGCGCAGCGGCCGGATCATCACCGGCGCCGCCCTCCTGCTGGTCGTGGTGATCGGCGCGTTCTCCACGTCGAACGTTGCGATGATCAAGATGATCGGAGTCGGAATGGCGGTCGCGATCATCCTGGATGCCACCGTGATCCGCGCGCTGCTGGTGCCGGCCACGATGCGGCTGCTCGGACGCGTCAACTGGTACGCGCCCGCGCCGCTGGCCGCGTTCTGGCGGCGGTTCGGGGTCCGCGAGGAGGGTGTCGAGCCGGTCGAGCTGCCCGCCCCGGTACTCGATCGGGTTCTGGTCTGACCGCTCAGCGGCGAAGCTGCGGTCCGTCTCGAGCCGGTCCGCGCCCGATGCCGGGTGCGGACCGGCACGGTGCGCGCGGCCTCGGTTGGGTACCGCGGCCCTCGCTGCGAGAATGGCCGGCGTGAGCGTGCGCGACGTGGTCATCCTCGGCTCGACCGGATCGATCGGGACCCAGGCGATCGATGTTGTGCGCCGACATCGGGACCGGTTCCGGGTGACCGGCCTGGCCGCCGGCGGCGGCAACATCGACGTGCTGGCCGAGCAGGCAATCGAGCTACGGCCGGAGGTGATCGCCGTTGCCCGGTCGAGCGCGGTGTCCGACCTGCAGCTGGCGCTGTTCGCGCAGGCGCAGCGGCGCGGCTATGCCCGGGGTGACTACCCGATGCCGAAGATCATCGCTGGGCCGGATGCGTGCACCGAGGTGGCTGCCTGGCCGTGCGACGTCGTGCTCAATGGCATCACCGGGTCGATCGGGCTGGCCCCCACGCTGGCCGCGCTGCAGGCCGGCCGGATCCTCGCGCTGGCCAACAAGGAGTCGCTGATCGCCGGCGCGCCGCTGGTCAAGGCGGTTGCGGCGCCGGGGCAGATCGTGCCGGTGGACTCCGAGCACTCGGCATTGGCTCAGTGCTTGCGCGCGGGCACGCATGCGGAGGTGGCCAAGCTCGTGATCACCGCGTCCGGCGGGCCGTTCCGCGGTTGCCGCCGGGAGGAGCTGGCGGATGTCACACCGGACCAGGCGCTGGCCCACCCCACCTGGAATATGGGCCCAGTCATCACGATCAACTCGGCAACCTTGGTCAACAAGGCGCTCGAGGTGATCGAGGCGCACCTGCTCTTCGATATCCCGTACGACTCGATCGAGGTCGTCGTTCACCCGCAGTCCGTCGTTCACTCGATGGTCACGTTCGTGGACGGCTCCACCGTCTGCCAAGCCAGCCCACCGGATATGCGGCTGCCGATCGCGCACGGCCTGTCCTGGCCGGACCGGCTGCCCGGAGTTGCCCCCGCCTGCGCCTGGTCGTCGCCGTCCAGCTGGGAGTTCCTACCACTGGACGAGGATGCGTTCCCGGCAATCCGGCTGGCCAGGGCGGCCGGAGAAGCCGGTGGCACCGCGCCGGCGGTGTACAACGCGGCCAACGAGGAATGCGTGAGCGCGTTCCTAGCCGGGGCTCTCGCCTTCCTGGCCATCATCGACACGGTCGACCAGGTACTCTCCGAACACGTGCCGGTCAACGTGGGCGAAATCGCCGATGTGCTCGCCGCCGAGCAGTGGGCGCGGAATCGTGCGCGGGAGTTGA
>DATAFN010000004.1:0-2603 GCA_036257435.1 Actinomycetes bacterium | reverse complement strand
TCGTTGAGCGACGCCAGCTCGCCCGCGCCGCGGTCGGCAGCCATCGTGTACTGGGCCAGGTCGTTCGTGCCGATGCTGGCAAACCGCGCCGACTCGAAGATCTGCGCCGCCGACAGGGCCGCACCCGGCACTTCGATCATGACCCCGGGAGTGTCCAGTCCGCCCGCCTCGCAGCGCGCCACGAACTCGGCCGCCTCGTCCGGGGTGGTCACCATCGGGGCCATCACCCACACCTCGGCCTTCTCTCGGCGCGCCGCCTGCACGATGGCGGCGAGCTGGTCGGAGAGCACCCGCTCGGAATGGACGGCGGTCCGTAGCCCCCGGACCCCGAGCGCCGGGTTCGGCTCGGACACCCGATGCAGGAACGGCAGCGGCTTGTCCCCGCCGGCATCCAGCGTCCGCACTGTCACGATTCGGCGCGGAAACGCGGCAAGTACTTCGCGGTAGGCGCCCACCTGCTCGTCGACGGTCGGGGCCCGGGCGTGGCCGAGGAAGCAGAACTCCGTCCGGAACAGGCCGACTCCCTCTGCCTCGGCCGCGACGGCGGCCGAGACGTTCGCGGGATCGTCGATGTTGACCATGAGCCGGATCCGGTGGCCGTCGGCGGTTCGCCCCTTGCCGTCGAACGCGGGGACCCGAGCTCCGACCGACCGCACCTGGCTGATCTCTGCCGGATCCGGGTCGGTGCGAACAGTCCCCGCGGAGCTGTCGACGAGCACAACCGTGCCGTCGGCGATCTGGAGCGCACCGCCGCCGGCCGCGACGATCGCCGGCAGACCCAGCGATCGCAGCAGGATGGTGGTGTGCGAGGTCGGCCCGCCCTCAGCGGTGACTACCGCAAGACAGGTGGCCGGATCCAGCATCGCGGTGTCAACCGGTGCGAGGTCCCGTGCGACCAGCACATACGGTTCGACCCGGTCCGGAAGACCGGGAGCCGGCAGGCCGGACAGCTCGGCCACGATGCGGTCCCGCACATCGGCGACATCGCGGGCCCGTTCGGCCAGGTAGCCCCCAAGCGCCGTCAGGTGGGCGGTCACTTCGCCGGCCGAATCCCACACCGCTCGCGCCGGTGAAACCAGAGCCGAGACCCGCTGGCGGGCCGCGCCGACGAGTGCGGGATCCACGGCCATCAGCGCGGCTGCCTCCAGGATCGCCTTGCTCTCGCCGCGGGCCTTCGCCGCGCGGGCCGAGAGTTCGTCCCGCACCCGGGTGCCGGCGGCCGTGATGCGCTCGCCGAGCGTCGTGACGTCTGCGCGCTCCGAAGGCGTGGGTTCTTCGGGTGGACCGGTGAACGGCTCGGGCATGCGAACCACCGGGCCGACCGCACGGCCCGGGCCCACGCCGATCCCGGTGATCTCAACCACGGCCGGTCCCGGCCGGTTCTTCGTCCGGGTGCACCGGCTCAGCAGCATCCGTGCCCAGCGACGCCTCCGTCGCTTCCGGTGTCTCCTCGCGGCCGGGCGTTCGCAGGTTCCACCGGGTGATCACCCAACGGAACAGGGCGTAGTAGATGCCCGCATAGATCAAGCCGATCAGGATCAGCAGCACGGGCTTCTCGGCGATCCGGAAGTTGAGCAGGAAGTCGATCGCGCCGGCCGAGAAGCCGAAGCCGTCCCGGATGCCCAGCGCATTGACCAGGGCCAGGGACGTGCCGGTGAGCACCGCGTGGATCGCGTAGAGGGGAAACGCGACGAACAGGAACGAGAACTCGATCGGCTCGGTGACACCGGTGACGAACGAGGTGAGGGCGGCGGAGAGCATGATGCCGCCCACGACCTTCTTCTGGGCCGGCCGCGCGGTCTGCCAGATCGCGAGCCCGGCGGCCGGCAGGGCGAACATCATGATCGGGAAGTAACCCGTCATGAACGGTCCGGCGGTCGGGTCGCCACTGAGGAAGCGGGCGATGTCGCCGGTCACGACGGCGCCGCTGTCGGTCGTGTACTCGCCGAGGGTGAACCAGGGGAACGAGTTGAGGATGTGGTGCAGGCCGAGCGGGATCAACAGCCGGTTCAGCGTGCCGTAGACCCCCCCACCGAGCACCTCGTTCTCGGTGACCCATTTGCTCACGTCGTACAAGGCGCTGTCGAACGGCTTGTACACGAAACTCATCGCCACCGCGATGATCAGCGCGACGAACGCAGTGACGATCGGCACGAACCGCCGGCCGCCGAAGAACGCCAGGTACGGCGGCAGCTTGATCCGGTAGTAGCGCTGCCATAGCACCGCGGTGACCACCCCGATGATCAGGCCACCCAAGACGCCGAAGTTGATCAGCTCCTGTTCCTCGCCCTCCGAGGCCTCGCCGAGGATGTAGGGCGACATGGCGTCGGTGACGGCCTTGAACACCACGTAACCGATCACCGCCGCCAGTGCGGTCGACCCGTCTGACCTGCGGGCGAAGCCGATGGCGACGCCGACCGCGAACAGCAGCGGCAGGTTGGCGAACAGGGCGCCGCCGGCCGCGCCCAGCACCGCGGCCACCGGTTCCAGCCACTCGCCCAGCGCGCCGGCCAGCCCATCCTCGCCGAGCATGTCGGGCTGGCCGAGACGAAGCAGTAGAGCCGCGGCTGGCAGCGCGGCGATCGGCAGCATCAGGCTGCGCC
>DATAFN010000351.1:0-15310 GCA_036257435.1 Actinomycetes bacterium | reverse complement strand
GTCACCGGGATCGATCCACCACACCCGAATGTCCGGCTCCTCGGCGGCCAGCACCCGGCTGGCCTGCTCGAGCGCGGCCTTCCCCGATCCGTAGCCGCCCCAGCCCTCGTACCCTTCGACCGCCGCATCCGAGGTGATGTTGACCAGCACTCCGTTCGCGGCCCGCAACGCGGGCAGCGCCAGCTGGGTGAGCGCAAGTGGGGCGAGCACATTGATCTCGTAGACGGTCCGGAGCACGTCGATCGGGTAGTCGGCCAGTCGTGGCTGCGGGCTCGGGCCGAGGATGCCCGCGTTGTTGACCAACAGGTCGAGCCGGCCGCCGGCGAGGCCGATCAGACGGTTCCGGTGGTCCGGATCGGTGAGATCGCCGGCGAGCGCGGTGACCTCGGCCTGCCGGCGCAGCTCGGTGACCACGGCGGCGAGATCGTCCGGGGTCCTGGCGGTCAGGATGAGTCGCCACCCGCTCTCGGCCAGGCCGGTCGCGACCGCGCGGCCCAGCCCTCGGGAGGCTCCGGTGACAAGTGCGGTAGCCATGTGATCGACGCTAGGTCGGGATCCCCGGCGACTGGATCGGCCTGCGGTGGGGACTCCACCCGGGACCTTGGACCTAGGCCGGGCGGCTGATCCGAACCGGCGCCCGGCTGGGTACCGTCGAAGCGTGCCCGATGCCGAGGCCGACCTCGCCACGCTCGACGCGCTGTCTAGCGCGGTCCTCGCGGTGGCCAGGCACCTGTCGGTCGGCGACGTCCTGCAGACGATCGTGTCGGCCGCGCGCCGGCTGATCGACGCCGAGTACGCCGCGCTCGGCGTGCCGGACGACGGCGACTCGTTCGCCGAGTTCGTGGTGGACGGCATCAGCGACGAGCAGCGCGCCGCGATCGGGCCGCTGCCGCGCCAGCACGGCATGCTCGGGGTGATGCTGCACGAGGCGCGGCCGCAGCGGCTGCCGGACATCATGGTGGATCCGCGGTTCGAGTGGTGGCCGCCCGCCCATCCGATCCTCACCGCGTTCCTCGGCATGCCGATCATGGACGGCGCGGAGATCCTTGGTGCGATCTACCTGGCCAACCCGCGCAACAGAGCCGAGTTCAGCACCGCCGACGAGCAACTGCTCGGCGTGCTGGCCGCGCATGCCGCGATCGCGCTGACCAACGCCCGGCTGTACGAACGCAGCCGCGAGCTGACCCTGGTGGAGGAGCGGCAGCGGATCGCCACCGAGCTGCACGACGCGGTCGCTCAGAAGCTGTTCAGCCTGCGGCTGACCGTGCAGGCGGCCGGTGCATGGGTGGGCCGGGACCCGGACCGGGCCGCGGCCGAGCTGGCCACGGTCGGCCGGCTGGTAGCCGAGGCGCAGGACGAGCTCCGCCAGGTGGTCGCCGAGCTGGTGCCGCCCGACCTGGCCGATCATGGGCTGGTGGAGACGCTGCGCCGGCGGGTGGCATTGCTGGATCGGGTGCATCGCGCGGCGGTGACGTTCCAGGCGAACGGGGTGCGGCGGCTACCGGTCCGGATGGAGGAGGCGGTGCTGCGGGTGGCGCAGGAGGCGTTGCACAACGCGTTGCGGCACGCCGATGCGTCGTCGGTCGCGGTGCGGCTGACCGGCCGGTCCGACGGTGGCGCCGAGCTCGAGATCGTCGACGATGGCCGGGGCTTTGACCCGGGCGGGACCGCCAACGGCGGCCCGACCGGGCTCGGGCTCGCATCGATGCGGGAGCGGGCCAGGTCGGTCGGTGGGTCGCTGCGGGTCCGGTCCGCTGCCAGGCGGGGCACCACCGTTGTTCTGGAGGTGCCCGGATGACCCGAGGTGCGCCGGAGACCGGCCGAAACGGAGCCGGCCAGATCCGGGTACTGATCGCCGACGATCACGAGGTGGTGCGGCGCGGACTGCGCACGTTCCTCGAGCTCCAGGACGACATCGTCATCGTCGGTGAGGCCGCGGACGGCGCGGCCACGGTGGCGCAGGCCGAGCAGCTCGCTCCGGACGTGATCCTGCTGGATCTGAAGATGCCCGGCGTCGACGGGGTAGAGGCGCTGCGGATGCTGCGCTCGCGTGGCAGCCTGGCCCGGGTCCTGGTGGTGACCTCATACGCGGACCTATCCGCCGTGGTGCCGGCCGTGCAGGCCGGCGCGGTCGGCTACGTGTACAAGGACGTTGATCCGGCCGCGCTGGCCAGCGCGATCCGCTCGGTGCACGCCGGGCACGTGCTGTTGCACCCGGACGTGGCGGCCGCATTGCTCGCCCTCGATACGGGCGGCGGCCGCGGCAGTGCCGACCGGCTCGCCGCGCTCACCCCGCGAGAGCGCGATGTGCTCGCCGAGATCGCGCGGGGTCGGTCGAACCGGGAGATCGCTCGTGCCCTCGTGCTGTCCGAGAAGACGGTCAAGACGCATGTGTCGAGCATCCTGATGAAGCTCGACCTCGCGGACCGAACCCAGGCCGCGCTGTTCGCGGTGCGACATGGCCTGGCTGAGCCCGGCTAGGGGCGCGCCAGCTAATCCGCCCGCGGGGCGCGCAGCACCACGGTGACGTACGGCATCGTGAACTCGGTCCGCCCGGCCAGATCCGGATGCGCGATCGCGAGCTCGCGGATCTGCGCTTCGATCATCGCTCGCCGCTTGGCCGGTGAGGTCAGGTAGTACGAGCGCGATCGCACGAGCTCGATCAGTGAATCCACGGTGTAGCCGACTTCGTGCCGGAACTCGGCCCGCTCGATCGGCGCGAACCGTGGCCCGAACGCGTAATCAGCCAGCCCCTTGCGATTGTCGTCTTCGAGCTGGGCGAGTACGTCGGACAGTGCACGGACCCAGCTCACCGAGGCGTCGCGCAGGTTCCACATCGGTGCGAACACGCCGCCTGGCCGAAGCACGCGAGCGATCTCGTCGGGTGCGGTCGACGGGTCGAACCAGTGGTAGGCCTGCCCGGCGACCACCGCGTCGACGCTGCCGTCCGCCAGCGGTATCTGTTCGGCCGAGCCGAGCAGCGCGGCCGCACCCGGGCTGTACGCGATCAGGGCCGCCAGCATCTGCGCGTTCGGCTCGACCGCGGTGACGGTGTGACCGCGGTCGATGAGCTGGCGGGTCAGGATGCCGGTGCCGGCGCCCAGGTCGAGCACCCGGCACGGCCGGTCACCGACCGCCCAGTCGACCGCAGCGACCGGATACCGGGGTCTGGCCCGGTTGTAGACATCCGCTGCGGCGCCGAAGGAGCGGCGCTGCGCGTGCCAGCCCGCGGTGTTCATTGCCCGCGAGCTTAGATTCCCGCCCGCTTGAATGCTCCGATCAGCGCGTCGGCGAGGGCCTTGCCCGCGGTTCGATCTGGGTCGAGCTCCGGATCGTAGATCCCGACATGCATGCCGGTGGCCTGCGGGCTCGACAGCAGCGTGCCGAGGATCGCTGTCAGCTCGGCGAAGGAGATCCCGTTCGGGTTCGGTGAGTCGACTGCGGGCATGATGTCGCTGTGTAGCACGTCCGCGTCCAGGTGGATCCAGAATCCGGGCACTTCGCGGCCGGTTTCCAGGTGGTCCCTGGCTAGCGCAGCGATCCGGCTCGCGCCACCGGACCGGATCTCCTCCGCGCTGAACCGGGCGATCGCCGAGTCGTCGAACATCGAGACGTCGAAGAACTCGGGATCCTCCGGCTCCCGCTGCAACCCGAGGTGGACGGTGTCGGTTTCCCGGACGTAGGGCCGTAGCCCATCGATGTCGCACAGGGCGTCCGGTCCGTGCCCGGTGACCAGCCCGAGGTCCAGTCCGGCCGCGGCAAAGCGCCCGACATAGCGGTCGTAGTCCTTGGCTCGAGAGTAGTCGTCGTGGCCGTCGATGAACGCGAGCCCGTACCGGCCGCGGCGGCGCAACGCGAGCATGGCGCCGAGCAGGATCGAGCAGTCGCCGCCGAGCACGAGCGGGAACGATCCCCGATCCAGCAGGGCTCCGATCTCAGCGGCTAGCGCGATGGTGACCGTGCGGATCGCCGGGCCGTTGCGGAAGCCGGTGGTCGGGTCCGGATCGGGGGAGTAGGCCGGCACCTCGATCCGGCCCGCGTCGGTCGCGCCGAGCCGTCCGATCACGTCGAGCTCGCGCAACGTGGTGGCGAGATGCCGGACGCCGGGCTCGGCGCCCGGACTCGGCGGTCGCAGCCCCAGGTTCGACGGCGCATCCAGCACCGCGATCGGCCTACCCGGCATATGCGGCCTCCCCGAGAGCGCGAATATTACCGGTAAATACTAATACAACGGTAACAGGTGGGTGGAAGCATGGGCTGCCATGTCATCGGGCGAGGCCAGGTGGAATCACCACATCCACCACCACTCGATGATCCTCAAGGGCGTGCCTCCCGGTGCTCGTACCGCACTTGACGTGGGCTGCGGCGAGGGACTCCTAGCCCGCGACCCTCGCGGACTGGTGCCGAGGGTGACCGGTGTCGACGTCGATCACTCCCTGACCTGGACCAAACCGGGCTAGCGGGTCTAGGCGTTACTCGCGTGGGCGGTCCACCGGGTGCCGTCGCGCCGCAGCGCCAGCGGTATCCCGAACGTGCTCGACAGGTTGGCCGCGGTGAGTGTCGCCGGAATCGGTCCAGCCGCGACCACTGCGCCGGCGCGCAGCATCAGCACGTGGGTGAACCCGTCGGGAATCTCCTCGACGTGGTGGGTGACCAGCACGATCGCGGGAGAGTGTGGGTCTCGGGCGAGTGCCCCGAGGCGACGTACCAAGTCCTCGCGCCCGCCCAGATCGAGCCCGGCGGCCGGCTCGTCGAGCAGCAGCAGTTCCGGATCGGTCATCAACGCGCGGGCGATCTGGACCCGCTTTCGCTCGCCCTCGGACAAGGTGCCGAACCTCCGCTCGGCCAGCGAGGTCACCCCGAGCTGGTCGAGCAATGTGCCGGCGCGCTGCTCGTCGTACCCCTCGTACCGCTCCCGCCACCGGCCGAGCACCGCGTACGACGCGGTAAGCACCACATCGGCGACCCGCTCGCCGGCCGGCAGCCGATCAGCGAGCGCTGCGCTGGTCAGGCCGATCCGGGGCCGCAGCTCGAACACGTTGGTGGTGCCGAGGACCTCACCGAGAATGCCGGCCACTCCGCTGGTGGGGTGTACCTGGGCGGCGGCGACCTGGAGCAGCGTGGTCTTACCCGCTCCATTCGGGCCGAGCACGATCCAGCGGTCTGACTCGGAGACCGACCAGCTGACTGTGTCGAGCAGTTTCGCGCCGGCGCGGACCACAGTCACGTCGGCCATCTCGAGAACAGCGGTCATCTGCGGGCACGCTCCGGGTCGAGCTCGGGCTGGGCGAGTCCAACCTAGAGCCAGGCCATCGGCACCGGCCAACTCCGGCCGAGCGCCGATTCGCCGATCCGGGGCCCGGTTGAACCGGATGTTTCCATTTCGTACTCGTCATTTGGACACAGAGATCTCTACGATCTTCTGTGTGGACGCATGGATCGTCTGGGCCCTGATCGCGCTAGTACTTGTCATCGTCGAGATCCTCACCCTGACCTTGTTCTTCGCGATGCTTGCGGTCGGTGCTGCGGCGGCAGCGGTGGCTGCGATGGTCGACGCCGATCGCGGCATACAGATCCTCGTGTTCGCGGTCGTCTCGCTCGCCATGCTCCTTGCCGTCCGCCCGGTCGCCCGCCGCCACCTGCATCAGGCACCCGAGCACCGGACGAACGTGGATCTGCTGGTCGGCGCCAGAGCGCTGGTCGTGGAGCGGGTCGATGGGAATGGCGGCCGGGTGCGCCTAGCCGGTGAGATCTGGTCGGCGCGGTCGTACGACGGGGAATCCGTCCTGGAACCGGGTCGCAGCGTGGACGTCATCAAGATCGAGGGCGCGACTGCGCTCGTACTCGGATAAGAGGGACTCCCGATGGTTCAGCTCATCGTCGCCGTCGTCATCGTGCTGTTCGTCGTCGTGACGCTGGCTAAGTCCGTACAGATCGTGTCGCAGGCGTACGCCGGGATCGTGGAGCGGCTCGGCAAGTACAACCGCACCTTGAACCCCGGCCTGAACCTGATGGTGCCGTGGATCGAGCGGCTCCGGCCGCTACTGGACATGCGCGAGCAGGTGGTCTCCTTCCCGCCGCAGCCTGTCATCACCCAGGACAACCTGGTGGTGTCGATCGATACGGTCATCTACTTCCAGGTGACCAACCCGAAGGACGCCACCTACGAGATCGCCAACTACATCCAGGGCGTCGAGCAGCTGACCGTGACCACGCTGCGAAACGTGGTCGGCGGGATGGACCTGGAGAAGACCCTGACCTCCCGCGAGGAGATCAACGGCGCACTGCGCGGGGTGCTCGACGAGGCGACCGGCAAGTGGGGGATCCGGGTCAACCGGGTCGAGCTCAAGGCCATCGATCCACCGCACTCCATCCAGGACTCGATGGAGAAGCAGATGCGCGCGGACCGGGACAAGAGGGCCGCGATCCTGAACGCCGAGGGTGTCAAGCAGTCGCAGATCCTGACCGCCGAAGGTGAGCGGCAGGCCAACATTCTGCGCGCCGAAGGCGAGGCGCGGGCCGCGATCCTCCGGGCCGAGGGCGAGGCCAAGGCGATCCTGCAGGTGTTCGATGCCATCCACGCGGGCAACCCGGACCAGAAGCTGCTGTCGTACCAGTACCTGCAGATGCTTCCGGAGATCGCCAGAGGCGACGCGAACAAGGTCTGGATCGTGCCGAGTGAGCTCGGTAAGGCGCTGGAAGGCCTGGGCAGTGTCGTCGGCCGGCTCGCCGGACCGGACGGCGACGCCCGGGCCGGCTCGACCGGTGGGGGAACCGCTGCCGGCCCGACCACCGGCGGCGCGACCGCAGGCGGTCAGCTCACCGGAGGCTCCGCCGGCACCCCGGACAGCGAGCCCTAGAGCCCACCAGTTCGCTGGCTACCCCCGGCCCGGCCGTAGGGTCGAGCCACGATGACTCCGCTCGAAGCGATCGTGGTGACCGTGGCCGGCATGGCGGCCGGCACCATCAACGCGATCGTCGGCGCCGGCACGCTCATCACGTTCCCGGTGCTGCTCGCCATCGGCTACCCGGCGGTGGTCGCGAATGTGTCGAACACGATCGGCCTCGTGCCCGGCGTGTTCTCCGGCGTGCTCGGGTACCGGCGCGAGCTGACCGGGCAGCGCGACCGGTTGATCCGGCTGGGTCTCGCCGGCGCGCTCGGCGGGCTAACCGGGGCGGTGCTGCTGCTCTCGCTGCCGGCGTCGGTCTTCGACGCGGTGGTGCCGGTGCTGATCCTGCTCGGCGTGGCGCTGGTGCTGGCCCAGCCCTATCTGGCCCGCTTCGTCGGCCAGCGGCACGACCCGCCACCCCATGGTGGCCCGCTGCTGCTCGCCGGCGTGTACCTGATCGGCGTGTACGGCGGGTACTTCGGGGCGGCGCAGGGTGTGCTGCTGCTCGGGCTGCTCGGCCTACTGCTCGCCGAGGGCCTCCAGCGCGCGAACGCGGCCAAGAACGTGATCGCGCTGCTGATCAACCTGGTGGCCGCGCTGGTGTTCATCGCGGTGGCGGAGGTGGCCTGGTTGCCGGTGGTACTGATCGCGGCCGGCTCGATCGTCGGGGGCTATCTCGGCGCTCGGGTGGGCCGGCGGTTGCCCGAAATGTGGCTGCGGGTCGTGGTCGCGGTGGTGGGTATCACGGTGGCTGTCCGTATGCTGCTCGGCTGAGCCCGGGCGACCGCCTAGGGTAGGTCGCGATGAACCTGCTGGAGCGCACGGTCGAGGCGATCCGGCCGCTTGATGCGGCCGCGATCGCGGCGGCGACCGAGTGGCAGGCCCGGCTGACCAAGCCACCCGGCTCGCTGGGTGCGCTCGAGGACGTCTCGATCAAGCTCGCCGGGCTGGCCGGGCGGTGCCCGCCGCCGGTCCCCGAGCCGGTTGCCACCGCGGTGTTCGCCGCCGATCACGGCGTGCACGCGCAGCGCGTTACCCCCTGGCCGCAGGAGGTTACCGTGCAGATGGTGCAGAACTTCCTGTCCGGCGGCGCGGTGGTCAACGCGTTCGCGCGCCAGCTCGGGGCAACCGTCCTGGTGATCGACGTCGGCGTGGCCGGCGAACTGCCGGCGACCGCAGGTCTGGTGACGGCGAAGGTACGGCCCGGCACCGCGGACCTGACCGTCGGGCCGGCGATGACCGAGCGCCAGGCGATCGAGGCGATCGAGATCGGCATCACCATCGCCCAGCAGCTGATCGGCGATGGCTACCGCTGCCTGGTCACCGGCGACATGGGGATCGCGAACACGACCGCGTCGGCCGCACTGATCGCCGCGTTCACCAATGTCGAGCCCGGCGCCGCCACCGGGCGGGGGACCGGAGTGGACGATGCCACCTACCGGCGCAAGATCGAGGTGGTTCGCCGGGCCCTCGACCTGCACCGGCCCGATCCGGCCGATCCCATCGGCGTGCTGGCCGCGCTGGGCGGGCTCGAGCACGCGGCGATCGCCGGCTACCTGCTCGGCGCGGCCGCGGCCCGGATCCCGGTCGTGCTGGACGGCGTGATCGCCGGGGCATCCGCGCTGGCCGCGGCGGCGCTGTGCCCGGACGTCCTGGGGGCCTGCGTGGCCGGGCACCGGTCTGCCGAGCGCGGGCACGCGGTCGCACTGGACTGGCTCGATCTCCGGCCGCTGGTCGACCTGCAGCTCAGGCTCGGTGAGGGCACCGGCGGGCTGCTCGCGGTGCCACTGCTGCAGTGCGCGGTCCGGGTGCTGCACGAGGTCGCCACGTTCGACGCGGCAGGTGTGAGCGAGAAGAGATGACGGTGACCCGGGGGCCGGAGCCACCCGGGACGGCGGTCAGGAGGTGTTCCGCATCGGGTGCAGGTCCGTCTTGCGCCTGGCCCGCTCCCACTTCTCGCGGTACATCGCTTGGTCCGCCTCGCGCAGCAGCTCATCGACGGTGGATGCCGGCACCGACGTGCCCAGACCGATGCTGACGCTGACCCTGATCTGAAAGCCCTCGTACTGAACCGGCCGGCTGACCGCTCTGGTGAGTCGGGTGACCAGATCGCCGGCCGCGGCGGGATCGAGGTCGCGCACCAGCAGCACGAACTCGTCACCGCCGACCCTGGCCACTGTGTCGTGCTCGCGGACGTGCATCCGCAGCCGGCGCCCGACCTCGACCAGCACCGCGTCCCCGGCGGCGTGCCCGTACGTGTCGTTGACCTGCTTGAAGTTGTCCATGTCGCAGAACATGACCACGACCGGCTCGGCATGCCCGAGGATCTCGTACAGCCTGGACCGCAGTTCGGTGCGGTTAGCCAGCCCGGTCAGCGGGTCGTGCGCGGCCTGGTGGACCAGCGCGAGCTCGCGGCTGCGCCGCTCGCTGACGTCCTCGACGTGGATCAGCTGGAAGTCGGCGTTGCCGGCGGCGTCGTACACGACCGAGCAGTGCACCGAGCTCCACAACACGGATGCATCGCCCCGGATGAACCGCACCTCGATCCGGCGCGGCGTCTCGCCCTCGGGGAGCAGATCGCGGTCCTCCGGGTGGGTGAACGCGGCCAGCCCGTCCCGGCGCAGCTCGCGCTCGGAGTAGCCGAGCAGGTTGCTCAGCGCCGCGTTGGCTCGCAGCAGCCGGCCCTCGGCGGGCGGGCGCAGGCCGCGCATCGCCATCCCGCTCGGCGCGTTCTCGAACGCCAACCGGAAGCTCTCCTCGCTGGCCCGCAGCGCCTGCTGCTCGTGCTCGAGTTCGGACACCGATCGCCGCAAGGCCCAGTGCAGCCGAGCGTTGTCGATCGCAATGGCCGCCTGCGCGGCGAACATCTCCAGCAGCTCGCACTGGTCGCGGCCCGGCTTGCGGCCACCCTCGGGCAGGTCGACGGACAGCACCCCGACCAGCTCACCGTCGGGTGAGTGCAGCGGGGCCATCAATACGTCGTCCGGTTGCCAGGCGTCGGGGTCCAGGGACGGGAAGTCGTCCGGGCGCCAGGTCGGCACGTCCCCGACCTGGTCGGCCATCGGCAGGTAGCGCAGAGCGCCCCACGGTTCGGCCGTGGCCAGCAGCTCTTCCCAGCTCTCCCGGCTACCCGACTGGCCGTTCAGCTGCTGGCGCAGCGCCTCCGGGCCGGCCACCGCGACGATTTGCAGCTCGTCGCTATGCACCAGGTTGACCGCGGCGGCGCCGAAGCCCAGCGAGGAGACCACGGTGTCGGCAACGGCCTGCAACGTCGCGGTCAGGTCCCGAGCTACATTCAGCTCGCGCACGGCGCGATACAGCGTGCGCAGGGCCGCCAGGCTCTGCTCCAGCTGCTTCGCGTCGTCCACACCTTCCCCTTGGCGGTACGCGGCACCGAGGGGCATGGCCCGATCGGATAACTCGGGCGCGTCGCCCGATGCCGCCGAGGCCGACAATATCGGGAATTCGCTCCGGCCGGACCGTCGGCGCGCCTGCCCCTGGACTCGGTGGCCGGCACAGCGCCCTACCCAGCCGTAACCAACTGGACACTCGAAGGCCCGGCTTCGGCAATGTTTCTTCCGCCGCACCGCTCCCGAATCGCGGTGTCCCTCGGGGCCGCGAGACCGCGGGGTCCGCGGCTCGCTAGCCGGTGGTCGCCGGCGTAGTCGAGGAATCCAGCCAGGCATTGATGAGCGAGGTGAGGTCGCGCCCGGTGTGCTTGTTGACGAACGTGGTGAACGAGGCGCGGTCCTGAGTGGTGTCCCGGTTGGTCTGGACCCAGTCCCTGGCCATTGCGAGGAACTCCCGATCGCCGACCTGGCGGCGGATCTCGTGCAGCATCAGCCCGGGGCAGTAGTACACGTTCGCCGATCCGAAATGACCCGGCTGGTAGTCGGCCGGTGGGCCGTGCTCGGCGCGCAGCTCCTCGTCCAGGCTGCGCCACTGCGCCAGCGTCCGGGCCAGCGGCACCGGATCTTTGCTGCGTCCGGAACCGAACTCGTCCTGCCACAGGGCCTGGGCGTACATCGCCCAGCCCTCGTTCAGCCACATGTCCCGCCAGGTGCGCGGGGTTACCGCATCGCCGAACCAGTGGTGGGCGAGCTCGTGCACCAGCACCTCGTCCGGGAACCCGACGTTGAGAGTCATCATCGTCTGGGTCTCCATGCCGGTCGGCTGCGGGATCGTCATCAGGCCGATGGTGCGGAACGGGTAGGGCCCGAATCGCTGCTCCAGCCAGCTGATCATCTCGGCCATGGGAGCGATCCGCTGCTCGATCACATCCGCCTCGGCCGGGAGGTACCAGAAATGCATCGGCAGGCCGTGCGGGCCGGCCGCGACGGTGTGCCGGTACTTGCCGATGCCGAGCGGGACCAGATAGCTGGCGACCGGCTGGCCGTTCAGATAGCGGTAGGTGTGCCCGCCGCCGTCAGCGTCGGCCACCGGTTGCGGATCCCCGCCGGAGACCGCGGCCCAGCCGTCCGGCACGGTGACCGACACGTCGTAGAGCGCCTCGTCGGACGGTTGGTCGTTGACCGGGTACCAGGTGAAGGCGCCGTACGGTTCCTGCAGTGCGAACGCGGACCCGTTCGGCTCGACGATCAGGCCGACCTGATCGATGTCGGCGCGGACCATCGGCGCGGGTGCGGCCTTGGGGGAGCCACCGTAGGTGATCGCGAGCTTGGCCTGATCGTCCGCGGCCAGCGCATGGGGGAGCGACACGGTGATGTTGTCGGCGGCCTGCTCGGCGGTAACCGGCTCGCCGTCGACGGTGACCGTGTCGGCCTGCAGCGCCCCGCTGAAGTCGAGCGTGATCTCACTGATCTGCTCGGTTGCCCGCACCGTCAGCGTCGCCTGCCCGGACAGCTGCCGGGTCGCCGGATCCCAGCCCAGGTCGAGGTCGTAGAGCAGCACATCGATCGCCGGGTTGCCTTGCTGCGGGTAGATCGGGTCGGCTACCGGATGGGAGCGGCCCTTGACCGGGTCGAGCGTGATCGGCGCGAGCGCGGCCGGCGGGGTGGGTGTCGCGATCGTGCCCTCCGAAGCGGCCGAACCGGCACCGCGTCCGTCGCAGCCCGACACCAGCACGACACCGGCGAGCACGGCACCGGCGAGCACGGCTCGGCCGAGGCGTCGGAGAGCGGGGGTTGGCCGGCCAGTCATGGCTGAACGCTAGACGCAACCAACGCAGATCGACCACGCGGCGCGGACCAGCCGGACCGCACATCTCGTACCATCCGAGCTGTGGTAGCTGCCCCGAAGACCGCATTCGTGCTGGGTGGTGGCGGGGTGCTCGGTGCCCACGAGGTGGGCATGCTCCGAGCGCTGGACGAGGCCGGAATTCGTCCGGACCTGGTGGTCGGAACGTCGGTTGGCGCGATCAACGGAGTGGTGGTCGCGGCCGATCCGCACACCGCTGCGGCCCGGCTGACCGAGGTCTGGCAGGACGGGGTGCTCAGGGAGGCGTTCAGCGAGTCGCTGCTGGGCCGGATGGCACAGCTTGCCCGGACCGGCACTCACCTGCACTCGATCGAGCCGTTGCGGCGGCTGCTCGAGGACCGGCTGCCGGTAGCCAGGATCGAGGATCTGGCGGTGCCGTTCCAGTGCGTGGCGGCCTGTGTCGAGGCGGCCGGGGCGCGCTGGTTCGAGTCGGGACCGCTGGTCCCGGCGGTGCTGGCGTCCTGCGCCGTGCCCGGCCTGCTCCCACCGATCGAGATCGACGGCGAGCACTTCTTCGATGGTGGCCTCGTGCACAGCATTCCGGTCGGGCGCGCGGTCCAGCTCGGCGCGCAGGTCATCTACGTGCTGCACGTCGGGCGGATCGAGCAGCCGCTCGAGGTGCCGCGCTGGCCGTGGCAGGTAGGGCTGGTCGCGTTCGAGATCTCCCGCCGGCACCGGTTCGTCGAGGAGATGGCCGCGCTTCCGGACGGGATCCGGGTGCATGTGCTGCCGGCCGGTGGCAATGGGCGTCCACCCGACCTGTCTCAACTGCGCTACCGCAACCGGACGCAGGTGCGGGCGAACATCGAGCGGGCCTACCAGGCGTCGGCCCGCTATCTTGCCGGGCAAGGCTAGCTTCGGGAAGGGTGCGCATGCTGCCACCACCACGGATCGTGCGGCGACTGGTGCTGGTGCCGCTGCTGTTCGTGATCGCGCTTGCCGCGCTCGTGACGCTGCCGCTGCTTGCGCTGGTCGCGGCCGTGATCGCGCTGCTGCCGGTGCCGGGCCGCCGGCGACCGCTGCGGCTGGTTTGGTTCGCGGTGGTCTGGCTGAGCGCGGAGGCGCTCACGCTGGCCGCGGCTTTCGGGTTGTGGGTTGCCAGCGGGTTCGGCGGGCGGCTGCTTACCGATCCGTACCAGCGGCGGCACTACGAGATCATGCGCCGGTTCCTCGATTTGCTCTACCGGGTGGCCACCCGGGTTCTCGGGCTGCGGGTCGAGGTGGATGAGCCGCCGCTGACCTCGCAGGAGCAGGCCGCCCGGCTGGCCCGACCGGTGATCGTGCTCAGCCGGCACGCCGGTCCGGGCGACTCGTTCCTACTCGTGCACCAGCTGCTCAGCCAGTACCGCCGCCAGCCGCGGGTGGTGATGAAGGCGACCCTCCAGCTGGATCCGGGGCTCGACGTGGTAGGCAACCGGCTTCCCAACGCGTTCGTCAAGCCCTCCCGGACCGGCGAGGGCCGGTTCGTGGCCGAGATCGAACGGCTGGCCAGGGGGTTGGACGCGGCCGGGGCGCTGGTCATCTTCCCGGAGGGTGGGAACTGGTCGCCGCGCCGGTGGCGGCGCTCGATCGACCGGCTGGAACGCCTGGGACGGCGGCGCGAGGCGGCCCGGGCCAGGGAGATGCCGCACCTGCTCGCGCCGCGACCGGGCGGCGCACTGGCCGCGATCGCCGCCTGCCCGACCGCCGACGTCATCTTCGTCGCGCACGCCGGGTTGGAGGATCTGATCACCGTCGGCGACATCTGGCGCAGTCTGCCGATGACCCGGCTGGTCAAGGCCAAGTGGTGGCGGGTGCCGGTGGACGAGGTACCGCGCGCACTCGACCGCGACGGCCAGGTCGGCTGGCTGTACGACTGGTGGGAGCGGATCGACGCCTGGATCGAGGAGAACCGCCCGGCCGCCGTGCGCGGCGAGCTCGGCGCCACCACGTGACAGGATGCCGCCATGGCCTACGACGAGGAACTGTCGGAGCGGATCAGAGCACACCTCGAGGGCGAACCCGGCCTATCCGAGAAACGGATGTTCGGCGGCATCGCGTTCCTCATCAACGGCAACATGGCCTGTGGGGTGAACAAGACCGACCTGATCGTGCGCTTCGACCCTGACACCCACACCGAAACGCTGGCCGAGCCTGGCGCGCGCGAGTTCGACCTGAGCCGTCGCCCGATGAAGGGCTGGGTGTCCGTAGCTGCGGACGGCTACCGCGCCGAAGCGGACTTCGAGCGGTGGGTGGCGCGGGGCGTCGGCTTCGCGCGCGGCCTGCCGCCCAAGTAGCCCGCGGATGAGTGTCATCGTGCGCGATGCGCTACCGGCGGAGTACGACGAGATCGGTGCGATCACGTTCGCCGCGTACCGCACCGACGGGCTCATCAGCGACGACAGCGAGTATGTCGGTGAGCTGACCGACGCGGCCCGGCGGGCCGCGTCGGCCGAGCTGATCGCCGCGGTCGACGCGGACACCGGCGCGGTCCTCGGCAGCGTCACGTTCTGCCTGCCCGGCTCGGTGTTCGCCGAGCGGGCCGAGTCGGGGGAGGCGGAGTTCCGGATGCTTGCGGTGGCGCCCGCCGCCCGCGGTCGGGGCGCCGGCCAGGCACTGGTCCAGGAGTGCATGCGCCGGGCTAAGCACCGCGGCTGCGCCCGGCTGGTGCTGCTGACTAGGCCGCAGATGCGGGCCGCGCACGCGATCTACACCCGGCTCGGCTTCCGCCGGACCCCGGAGCGCGACTGGTGGCCGCGCCCGGAGCTCCAGCTCTGCGCCTACGTGCTGGATCTGTAGGCGTCGGCCTGCTCGCGCAGCTGCCGGTGGACGCCGCCGTAGGGCGCCACCCGCGGCAGGTACTGCTTGCGGACCTTGGTGACGAATGTGTAGTTCGGGTCGCAGACGTTCGCTACCGGCGACTCCGCGATCTGGGTGAGCAGCTGATAGGCGTCCAGCGTCTCCAGCCCGTACTGGCCGGCGAGCCAGGCCACCATGTCGACCTGGCTGATCCGGAACGCGTCCTCGAGCGGGCGGGCCGACCCGGTGCTCATGATGTACTCGTCGTTCTCCAGCCGCGGCCACGGGGTTGCCACGCCCTTGAGCAGGTCGACGATGATGACGGTGTCCATCGCCGCCTCCACCGCGACGCCACACGACTCACCCTCGCCCTGCCGGCAGTGGCCGTCACCGAGGCTCAGCAGCGCTCCCTCGACGTTGACGCC
>DATAFN010000301.1:0-3062 GCA_036257435.1 Actinomycetes bacterium | reverse complement strand
CGCCGCCGGTAGGCGATGATCGCAATGAGGATCAGCCCCCAGACCACCGCGCCGACGATCCAGGCGGCGATCCAGCCGCTGCTCCACAGGTGCGCGATCCGCTCTCCTTGGGCGGTGGCCGACTCCGGCATCCCGAACCTGGGCAGGTTCTCGGCCGAGCAGGCGGTCGCGGCGAGCAGCGCCAGCCCGAGCGCAATCAGCTGGCGGGCCCGGCGACCGGCGCGAGCGGCGCGGCCGGTTCGCGGCTGCGGGTCGATTGGACTCACGTGGCCTTCCCCACACTCAGCTCACCGCGCCCGCAAGCGGCGACCGGGGAGACTCGAGCCCTACCCGGCAACCACGAGCAAGCACACGTCCTCAATGTCGGGCCTCACCTTATCGCCATCGGGGTGCCCGCCTGTGCGCAGGTGGGACATGTCGCTCCGCTAGCGTCACACCTGTGGGGTACCTGGACGCAGCGTCCGCCGAACCGCTCCATCCGGCTGCGCGCGGCGCTTTGCTGAGTGCGCTGGACGAGGGCTGGGCGGACCCGGCCCGGCGGTACGGCGCGGGCCGCCGGAATCGGCTCCGGCTGGACGCGGCCAGGTCGGCCGTCGCCGGGGTGCTCGGGGCGCGAGCGGACGAGCTGAGCTTCACCGCATCCGGTACCACAGCCGTGCAGCTCGGCCTGCTCGGTGCCGCCGCCGCCCGGCATCGGGTCGGCTCACACCTGGTGGTTAGCGCTGTCGAGCACTCCAGCGTGCTGCAGGCGGCCGCGGCCCATGGCGGCGAGGTCACGGTGGTTCCGGTCGATCGGCTCGGCCGAGTCGACCCCGACGAGTTCGCCGCCGCACTGCGGCCGGACACCGCACTGGCCTGCCTGCAGTCGGCCAATCACGAGGTCGGCACCGACCAGCCGGTCGAGACGGTTGCCGCCGCCTGCCGGGCCGCCGACGTACCGCTGCTGGTCGACGCGGCCCAGTCCGCCGGCCGGGTTCCGATCCCGGCCGGATGGTCGGTGCTGATCGCAAGCGCCCACAAGTGGGGCGGTCCACCAGGTGTCGGAGTGCTGGTGGTCCGCAAGGGCACCCGGTGGCGCTCGGTGCTGCCACCGGACGAGCGCGAGCACGGCCGAGTGCCCGGATTCGAGAACGTCCCCGCCATCGCCGCCGCCGCGGCCGCGTTGGTCGCGCGGGACGAGGTGGCGGCGGCCGAGGCGGCCCGGCACTGGGCACTGGTAGAGCGGATCAGGGCGCGCGTGCCCACGCTGGTGCCGGACGTGGAGGTGGTCGGCGACCCGGCGCACCGGCTGCCGCACCTGGTCACGTTCTCCTGCCTCTACCTGGACGGCGAGACCCTGGTCACCGAGCTCGACAGCGCCGGGTTCGCGGTGAACTCCGGCTCCTCCTGCACGTCCAGCACGCTGCAGCCGAGCCATGTACTGGCCGCGATGGGCGTGCTCACGCACGGCAATGTCCGGGTGTCGTTGCCGCTGGGAGTAACCGAAGCAGAGATCGACCGCTTCCTCGACGTGCTGCCCGCAGTGGTGGCCAAGCTGCGCACCCAGGCCGGGGTGAGCGACCTGTGAGCCGGCCGGTAGGAGGGCTGGACGAGGCCGCGCTTGTCATCGACACGTTGGGCCGGCGCTGCCCCATCCCGGTCATCGAGCTGGCCAAGCAGATCGGCGCGGTCGAGGTGGGAGCCGTGATCGCCGTGCTCGCCGACGACGAGGCCGCGCGGGTCGACATCCCGGCCTGGTGTCAGATGCGCGAGCAGCGCTATCTCGGCGAGGCCGAGTCGCTCGCCGGCGGCCGCGCCTACCTGGTCCGGCGACTCGCCTAGGCCGCGGTCACTACCGGAACGCCGGCGGTAGTGGCTGCCGCAGTGCCCGCTCCAGCAGCGCGAGGTACCGGTCTCGTGGCACATCGAAGCCGCCGAGCGAGCTCAGGTGCGGCGTGGTCCACTGCACGTCGAGGACGCGTCCGGCCGAACCGCCGGCGCGCAGCAGGTCGACGAGCGCGACCAGCGCCACCTTCGACGCGTCCCGCTGGCGGTAGAACATGGACTCGCCGGCGAACAGGCCGCCGATCGCCACCCCGTACAGGCCGCCGGCCAGCGCGCCGGCCGAGGTCCACGCCTCCACCGAGTGTGCCCAGCCGAGCCGGTGCAGCCGCCCGTAGGCGTGCTGCATCTCCGGCGTGATCCAGCCGTTGGGTCGGGCCGGGTCGGCGCAGGCGTCGATGACCTCGGTGAACGCGGTGTCGACCCGGATCTGGTACCGCCGGCAGGAGGCTCGCAACGACCGGCTGACCACGAGCCCGTCGAGCGGGATGAGCCCGCGCGGGTCGGGCGACCACCACCCGACCGGTCCGCGGCGGGCGACCGGCATCGGGAACAACCCGGATCGGTAGGCGGCCAGCAACGTGCCCGGCTCCAGGTCGGCGCCGACGCCGACCAGGCCGTCCGCATCGGCAGCCGATGCGGGCGGGAGCAGCCAGCGGGTGGGCGGCGGCTCGGTCGGTGCAGCGGTCTTCATGACGGGGTCGGCGGCCGGGCGACCTGCAGTCAGGGCCGGGGGCAGCGCAGATGCGGGGCGACCTCGTCGGCGGCGTCCGACCCGTAGGCCTTGGCTAGGCGCTCCAGGAACCGCGCCTGGCCGATCTCATACTCTTGGGTGCCGATCGTCTCCAGCACATACGTGGCCAGCAGTGCGCCGATCTGCGCCGAGCGCTCCAGGGACAGGCCCCAGCCGACGCCGGCCAGGAAGCCGGCCCGGAACGCGTCGCCGACCCCGGTCGGGTCGGCCTTGCGGCGCTCGTCAACGGCCGACACCTCGATCGGCGGCTCGCCATGCCGGTCGACCCGGGCGCCGCGCGGACCCAATGTGGTCACCCGGACGGCCACCCGGTCCAGCACGTCGGCGGCCCCCCAGCCGGTCTTCTGCTCCAGCAGCGCCGCCTCGTACTCGTTCGTGAACAGGTAGGCGGCACCGTCCACCAGCAACCGAATGCCATCCCCGTCCATCCAGGCCAGCTGCTGGGACGGGTCGGCCGCGAACGGATAGCCGCGAGTACGGCACTCGT
>DATAFN010000293.1:0-9784 GCA_036257435.1 Actinomycetes bacterium | reverse complement strand
CTCGACCGGGACGAACTCGTCGGGCCCACTGCCTGGCTGTTCGGCAACGAGGCGTGGGGGCTGCCGGCGGACTTGACCGCGCTCTGCGATCTCGCAATCCGGGTGCCGATCCACGGTCAGGCCGAGAGCCTGAATCTGGCTACCGCGGCCGCGGTCTGCCTGTACGCGTCGGCACGGGCGCACCGCAGCATCGACCCGGCGGCCGAGGGTTCGTACCGCAGCCGATTGGGCAAGTACGTCGGCAGCTAACGGAGGAGGGTCGCGGATGCCCGCGGGGCTACCGCTCGAGCTCGGCGAGGTGCCTGACGGGCTCGTCGTCGCCGACGAGACCGGTCAAGTTGTGGCCGTCAATGCGGTCGCCGAGCGGCTGACCGGCTTGCGTGCCGACGAGGCGATCGGCAAGCACCTCGAGGAAGCGCTGCCGCTGTACGACTCGATTGGCCGCGCCTGGTGGAGCTGCACCGATCCGTACGGCGGCCTGGCCACCCGCACCGGTCAACCTGAGCGTGCGCTGGCACTACCGGACGGCCGGACCGTGCTGGTCACCGCAAAGTACGTGCGCGACCAGCCGCTCGGGCCGGTGGTCCGGTTGGTGGTCGCGCTGCGCTCGACCGGAGCCCGCGACCGCCAGGACCGGGAGAGCTCCGAGCTCATCGCCACCGTCGCGCACGAGCTGCGCTCACCGCTGACCTCGGTCAAGGGCTTCACCGCGACGCTGCTCGCCAAATGGAGCAGGTTCAGCGACGACCAGAAACGGCTGATGCTGGAAACGGTCGAGGCCGACGCCGACCGGATCACCCGGCTCATCACCGAGCTGCTCGACATCGCCCGGATCGACACCGGCCGGCTGCAGGTCCATCGTCAGGTGGTCGACCTGCACGCGGCAGTCCGCCGGCAGGTGGCCGCCTTGGCCGCGACCGGGGTGCCGACGGATCGGCTGCGAACCCAGGTGGATCCCGACCTGCCAGAGATGTGGCTGGATCCGGACAAAATCGATCAGGTATTGGGCAACCTGCTCGAGAACGCGGTCCGGCATGGCGCTGGTACGGTGACCGTTGCCGTTCAGGCGATCCCAGGAGGCGCCGCCGTGACCGTTAGCGATGAGGGGCCGGGCATTCCGCCCGAGCTCGCCGCGCGCGTGTTCACGAAGTTCTGGCGCGGCAACCGCCGGCCAGGCGGCACGGGTCTGGGTCTGTACATCGCCCGCGGCCTGGTCGAGGCGCACGGTGGCGCCATCGAGGTCCGGCGGGCGCCGGCCGGTGGGGCGGCGTTCCGATTTACCGTGCCCGCCGGCGCTCCCGACTTCGCGCGCTGACCGGCGGGCCGACCCCACCCAGCCCCACACCCGCTCGGCCGGGCCGCGTCGGGCAGAATGACCCTCAAGATCGCGGCGAGGCCGTTCCGTAGATGGATACCGAGATGAACGCACCCAATACGTCGTACGACCCGGTCGAGGTCGCCGTGCTCGCACCGGACGAGATCGCCCGCATGCAGGCCGAAGCGCTGGCCGCGATCGCCGCGGCGCCCAACTTGGAAGCGCTGCGCGAAGTGAAGGTCGCACACGGCGGTGATCGCGCGCCGCTGGCGCTGGCCAACCGCGAGATCAAGGCACTGCCGCCGGCCGCCCGGGCGGAGGCCGGTAAGCGGGTCGGCGCCGCCCGGGCGGTGGTGACCGAGGCGCTGGCGGCCCGTACTCGCGAGCTCGAAGCCGACCGGGACGCCCGGGTCCTGCGCGAGGAGACGGTCGATGTCACGCTGCCGTGGGATCGGGCTCCGCGCGGCGCCCGGCACCCGCTGACCACCATCCAGGAGCGGATCGCCGAGGTGTTCGTGGCGATGGGCTGGGAGGTCGCCGAGGGCCCTGAGATCGAGCCGGAGTGGTACAACTTCGACGCCCTCAACATGGACCCGGACCATCCGGCCCGGTCGATGATGGACACGTTCTTCGTCGCCCCGGAAGGCTCCGGGCGGGTGCTGCGCACGCACACCTCGCCGGTCCAGGTGCGCGCGATGCTGCACCGGGAGCTGCCGCTGTACGTGATCTGCCCCGGCCGGGTGTTCCGCACCGACGAGCTCGATGCCACCCACTCGCCGGTGTTCCACCAGGTCGAGGGGCTGGCGGTGGACGAGGGCCTGTCGATGGCCGACCTGAAGGGCACGCTCGACCACTTCGCCGCGACCATGTTCGGCGAGGGGCTACGCACCCGCTGGCGGCCGTCCTACTTCCCGTTCACCGAACCGTCGGCCGAGCTGGACATCCAGTGCTTCGCCTGCCGGGGCGAGTCGGTACGCCCGGGCGCGCCCCCGTGCCGCACCTGCGCCAGCGAGGGCTGGATCGAGTGGGGCGGCTGCGGCATGGTCAACCCGCGGGTGCTGGTCGCGTGCGGGATCGACCCGGACCGGTACCGCGGCTTCGCGTTCGGCATGGGGCTGGAGCGGGCGCTGATGTTCCGGCACAACGTGGCCGACATGCGCGACATGTTCGAGGGCGACGTGCGCTTCACGCTCGCGTTCGGGACGGAGATCTGATGCGCGTCCCGCTGTCCTGGCTGGCCGACTACGTGGACCTACCGGCCGGGGTGACCGCGCGCGAGCTCGCCGAGCGGATCACCCGAGCCGGGCTCGAGGTCGAGACCGTCGACCAGGTCGGCATCGACATCACCGGACCGCTCCTGGTCGGCGAGGTGCTCTCGATCGAGGAGCTGACCGGGCTGCGCAAGCCGATCCGCTGGTGCCAGGTCCGGACCGCGCCGGACGGACCGACCCGCGGAGTCATCTGCGGCGCGACCAACTTCGCAGCCGGCGATCGGGTGGTGGTCGCGCTGCCGGGAGCGATCCTGCCCGGCCCGTTCGTCATCACTGCGCGGCCGACGTACGGGCACGTGTCCGACGGCATGATCTGCTCGGCCCGCGAGCTGGGCCTCGGCGACGATCACACCGGCATCCTGGTGCTGCCGCCCGACACCGAGCTGGGCGCCGACGCGATCGAGCTGCTCGAGCTGCGCGACGACGTGCTGGACATCGCGGTCACCCCGGACCGTGGCTACGGTCTGTCCGTCCGCGGGATCGCCCGCGAGGTTGCGATCGCCTACCGGGTGCCGTTCCGAGACCCGGGCCTTGCGTCGGCCGAGCCGGTACCGGCCGCGGGTGGCCCGGATGCGCATCCCGCCAGCATCGACGACCCGACCGCATGCGACCGGTTCGTACTGCGCACCGTGTCCGGATTCGACCCGGCCGCGCCGTCCCCGCTGTGGCTACGCAGGCGGCTCTACCGGGCCGGGATGCGCCCGGTGTCGCTCGCGGTGGACGTCACCAACTACGTCATGCTCGAGCTCGGCCAGCCGCTGCACGCGTTCGACCGCAAGAAGCTGGCCGGACCGATCGTGGTGCGCCGGGCCCGGCCGGGCGAGCGCCTGGAAACGCTCGACCACGTGCAGCGCGAGCTCGATCCGGAGGACATCCTCATTACCGATCCGAGCGGTCCGATCTCGCTGGCCGGCACCATGGGCGGGCTACACACCGAGATTGACGAGTCGTCGACCGAGCTGGTCATCGAGGCCGCGCACTTCTCCGCGGTGGGTACCGCCCGGATGGCAAGGCGGCACAAGCTGACCTCGGAGGCGTCCCGGCGGTTCGAGCGCGGTGTCGACCCGGAGCTGCCGCCGGTCGCGTCGGCGCGGGCGGTCGCGCTACTGACCGAGCTCGGCGGCGGCCTGCCCGGCGGGATGTGCGACGTGGATCTGCCGCGCCCGCGCCCGATGATCCGGATGGCGGCCGGCTATCCGGCCACGGTCGCCGGCCGGGAGATCCTGGCGGACGCCGTTGTCGATCAGCTCGCCGCCATCGGCGCCGAGGTCCGGCCGGCGGACGGCGCGGACGGACCCCAAGGCAGCACCGATCGGGCTGCCGGTAGCACCGACGTGCTCGAGGTGGTGCCGCCGAGCTGGCGGCCCGACCTTACCGACCCGGCCGACCTGGCCGAGGAGGTCCTGCGGCTGGAGGGTTACGACTCCATCCTCGGCCGGCTCCCGCGCGCTCCGGCCGGCCGTGGCCTGTCCCCGATGCAGCGGCTGCGCCGGCGGGTCGGGATGACCCTGGCCGGCGCCGGTTACGTCGAAGTGATCTGCTACCCGTTCGTCGGCCCGGCGGACTGGGATGCGCTCGGACTGCCTGTGCACGATTCACGGCGGCAGACGGTGCGGCTGGTCAACCCGCTGTCCGCGGCCGAGCCGGAGCTGCGCACGACGCTGCTGCCCGGGCTGCTGCGCACGCTGGCCCGCAACGTCGGGCGCGGCTGCACCGACGTGGCGCTGGTCGAGTCCGGGCTGGTGTACCTGCCCGGACCGGATGCTGACCGGATCGCACCGCGGCCGCCGGTAGATCGCCGGCCCACGGACGAGGAGATCGCCGCCCTGGAGTCGGCGCTGCCCGACCAGCCGCGCTACCTCGCGGTGGTGCTGGCCGGCAACCGGGAGCCGGCCGGCTGGTGGGGACCGGGCCGAGCGGTCAGCTGGGCCGACGCGATCGAAGCCGCCCGGATCGTAGCGGCCGCCGTCGGCGTGCCGCTCGAGGTAACGGCGACCGAGCGGGAGCCGTGGCATCCGGGCCGGGCGGCACACCTGTTCCGCCACGGCAAGATCGTCGGGTACGCCGGCGAGCTGCATCCGCGGGTGATCGAGGCGTTCGGCCTGCCGCCCAGGGTGGCGGCGATGGAGCTGGACCTGGACGCGCTGATCCCGGCCGAGCTCGGACCGGCCCAGGCGCCGGCCGTATCCACCTATCCGGTCGCAACCCAGGACGTCGCACTGGTGGTGGACGCGTCGGTGCCAGTGGCGGCGGTGACCGACGCACTCGCCGTCGGTGCGGGACCGCTACTGGAGTCGGTACGGCTGTTCGACGTCTACACCGGCGCGCAGGTCGGAGCCGGCCGGCAGTCGCTCGCGTTCACGCTCCGGTTCCGCGCCCCGGACCGCACGCTCACGGTTGAGGAGACCACCGCGGCCAGGGATGCGGCGGTGGCCGAGGCGAACCGGCGCACCGGCGCCGTGCTGCGCGGCACGTGACCGAGCCGGACCCGCCAGCTTCGCCGACCGGCCAGGTGGCGCTCGTGACCGGCGGCGGCCGGGGGATCGGGGCCGCGGTCGCCCTGGGCATGGCCGAGGCCGGCATGGCGGTGGGTGTGATCGGCCGGGACCGGGCCGCCCTCGACGCGGTGGTGTCCGCGCTGCGCGCGCTCGGCCGCCCGGCGACCGCCGCCGTAGCAGATGTGGTCGATCCGGTTGCGCTGGCCACCGCGGTGGAGAGTGTCGCGGCCGAACTCGGCCCGCTGGACCTCGCCGTGGCCAACGCCGGAGTGAGCGAACCCGCACCGGTGGCACCGTGGCTGGCCGATCCCGACCAGTGGTGGCACGTGCTCGAGGTCAACGTGCGCGGCGTGCTCAACACCGCGCGGGCCGTGCTGCCCGGTATGGTCGCCCGCGGCTCGGGCCGGCTGCTCGTGGTGGGCTCCGGCAGCGGTCAGTACCGGCTGGGCGACTACAGCGCATACGGCGTATCCAAGGCCGCCGCCAGCCGCCTCGCCGACGAGCTCGCCGGCTGGCTGACCGGGACCGGGGTGACGGTGCTCGAGGCATCGCCGGGCGCGGTCCAGCTCGGGATGGCGACCCGGATGTGGCCGGCCGAGAAGGTGGCCGGCTTCGGACCGGTGGAACCGTTCGTCGAGCTGGCGGTCGCGTTCGCCGCCGGCCGGCTCGATCCGCTGCACGGCCGGTTCGTGCATGCCCAGCGCGACCGGCTCGCCGACGTGGTCGCGGCCGCGGACCGGATCCAGGCCGCCGACGCGCGCACCCTGCGGCTACGACCCTATGGCCCGGACGACCCGCTCACGCCCTGATCACCCCTACGGCACCTGATCACAACACGGCGGCCGGGCCGAGGTGCTTTACCGCCTCGCGCACGGACAGTGGGCTGAGCCGGCCGGCGCGGTCCGCGACGAAGCCGCGCACCCAGTCCGGATTGGTCTTGGCATATTCACGCAGCGCCCACCCGATCGCCTTGCGCGCGAAGAACTCCCGCTCGCCGGCGGCGCGGTCGATGGTCAGCGTGAGCAGGTCGGTGTCGGTGTACGCCTTCCGGCCGATCTGGCAGATGATCGAGGCTCGGCGCAGCCAAAGCTCCCCGCCGGCCGACCAGGCTTTCACGATCGGCGTGACCGGCCCGGGCGCGGAGTGCAGCAGCGGACCGACACGGCCGATCGCGATGTCGTCGACATAGTCCCACCACGCACCGGTCACGATCATGTCCCGGTACAGGCTGGGCACCAGATCCGGTCCCTGCCAGCGGGCGTACGCCCTCGCTCCGGTCAACTCGATTGCCGCATACCGCTCCTCGCGGTGGGTCGCGTCGTCCCACAGCGCCCGAACGGTAGCCAGCCAACACTCACGATCCGGCAACGGGTGCGCGGTGAACACCGCTCGAAACAGCTGGCGCTGGCCCGGAGCCGGCACCCCGTGGTACGGCATCGCGGATTTCATGTACGCCTGCATCCGCGGCGCCTTGTCCGGATCCCCGGCCGCGGCCAGCCCGGTCCTGATCGCCGCGAGCAGCTCGTGCTGCGGATCGGTCACGGCGCATACCGTACGGCCGCCCGCCGACAGTCCGGCTGGCGCTCGCGACCTCACACCGGGCAAGCTTGCGGGCGCGATGATCGATGACTGGACGCTGCTGAACCGGGACTTCTTCGACCGGCCGGTGCTCGAGGTAGCGCCTGATCTGCTGGGCACCGTGCTCTGCCACAATGCCGGGCCGGGCGGCCTGGTCGCGGTGCGGCTGACCGAGGTCGAGGCGTACGGCGGCGCCGACGATCCCGGCTCGCACGGTTACCGCGGCCGCACCCCGCGCAACTCCGTCATGTTCGACGCTCCCGGACTGCTCTACGTCTACTTCACCTACGGCATGCACTGGTGCGCGAACCTGGTCACCGGTCCGGTCGGCCAGCCATCGGCGGTGCTGCTACGGGCCGGGGAGGTCGTCGCCGGGCTGCCGGTGGCCCGGCAGCGCCGACCCGGGGCGCACGCCGACCGTGACCTGGCTCGTGGGCCGGCCCGGCTGACCGTCGCGCTCGGGCTGACCAAACAGCACAACGGCCTGGACACCGTAGGCGCCGGCTCGCCGGTCCGGATCGGCCGCCCGGCCGGCGCCGCGGCACAGCCCGCCGGCGCGGTCCTGGTCGGTGCCCGGACCGGGGTCGGCGGCGACGGCGCGCAATTCCCCTGGCGGTTCTGCCTGGCTGGTGAGCTCTCCGTCTCGCCGTACAAACCGCACGTGCCGAAGCGGCGCAAGCCGGCCGCACGCTAACCCGGATGCGACGGACCGGCTGGTTACGCGAGAATCACCTACCGTGAGCAAGCGAAGCGAGCGAACGGGGAAGCAGAGCGCCTCCGCGAGCGGGGCCGCCGAGCGCAGCGAGGTGGCTCCGTGAGCGAAGTTCTCGACGATCTCCAGTGGCGTGGCTTGGTCGCGCTGTCCACCGACGAGGCCGCCCTGCGCGCGGCGCTGGCTGGCGGGCCGATCGTGTACTACTGCGGCTTCGATCCGTCCGCGGCCAGCCTCCACGTCGGCAACCTGGTGCAGATCCTGACCCTGCGGCGGCTGCAGCTGGCCGGGCACCGCCCACTGGCGTTGGTCGGCGGGGCCACCGGGCTGATCGGCGATCCGAGCGGCAAGTCCGTGGAGCGCAACCTGAACGACCGAGCCGTAGTCGCCGATTGGGTAGTGCGGGTGCGTGCCCAGATCGAGCCGTACCTCGACTTCAGCGGCGCCAACGCCGCCCGGATGGTGAACAACCTGGACTGGACCGCGCCGCTGTCGGCCATCGATCTCCTGCGCGACGTGGGCAAGCACTTCCCGGTCAACCGGATGCTCGGCCGGGAGGCGGTCAGCGCCCGGCTGGCGGAGGGCGGGATCTCCTACACCGAGTTCAGCTACCAGGTCCTGCAGGCGATGGACTACCTCGAACTGCACCGCCGGTATGGCTGCGTGCTGCAGAGCGGTGGCAGCGACCAGTGGGGGAACCTGACGGCGGGGGTCGACCTGATCCGGCGGGTCACCGGGACCGCGGTGCACGCGATGGCCACCCCGCTGATCACCAAGCCGGACGGCACCAAGTACGGCAAGACCGCCGGCGCCGCGGTTTGGCTGGATTCGGAGATGATGTCGCCGTACGCGTTCTACCAGTTCTTCATTAACCGCGAGGACGCCGAGGTCGGCAAGCTGCTGCGGGTGTTCAGCTTCCGCCCCCGGGAGGAGATCGAGGAGCTCGAGAAGATCACGGCAGAGCGGCCGGCCGCCCGGATCGGGCAGCGCGCGCTCGCCGAAGACCTCACCTCGCTGGTCCACGGCGCCGACGAGTTGGCCGCGGCGAAGGCTGCCAGCCGGGCGCTGTTCGGCCAGGGCGACCTCGCCGCGCTCGACGACCGGACGCTGGCCGCGGCGATGGCCGAGGTACCGGGCACTGTTGTCGGCGGCGCCGAACTGCCGCCCGTCGCGGATCTGCTGGCCGACACCGGGCTGGTGTCGAGTAAGTCGGCGGCCCGACGGGTGATCACTGAAGGTGGCGCCTACCTCAACAACGTCAAGGTCACCTCGGTGGACGCGGTACCCGACCGGGCCGACCTGCTGCACGGCCGCTGGCTGGTGCTCCGCCGGGGGAAGCGCAACGTGGCGGCGGCGGAGGTCAAGCCGTCCTGAGCCCATCCCGGCACCGGTTAGGAGCCGCGGCTGGGCCGCCGGCTGGATCCGGCCGCTCGATCCGGTCGGCGCTGTTCGTGACGCGACTGTGATCTACCTCGAGGAGCCGGGCCGGACCGGAATACTCGCCGAGCTGCTCGCGTTCTTACCCGCAGACCGCTGCTATGACCAGGGCATTCTCCGCCAGGCGGGGAAGGTCACGAGGTAGGTTGCGGCCCGGCGGAATACGCTCGACCAGCGCCGACGTTAGGATTTGACGGCGCGGGTTCCGCGTCCGTAGGGTTTCCTACGTTGCCCGGCAGGGAGTAACGGACACCGATCAAGTGGCCGGTCCCGGGGCAGCCCCCGACGAGTCCCATCGACGCCCGAAACGATCATGTCGTTTTCGGGGTGAGGTGGCGTCCGGCCGGGGTGGAGACCGAGGCAAAGTCTTTTGACCGAGCCAAGGTCACCTGGTAAGGTAGGAGAGTTGCCTCGAGAACGGCCCGAAAGGGCTTTATCGATGCGCGCCCGCTCCTTGAGAACTCAACAGCGTGCCAAAAATCGATGCCAAGCTTGGACCCCGTCACGTGGGTCGGGTCGGCCCCTTCGGTCTGCCCTGCACACGTGCGGATTCCTAATTTGTTTTAAATGTTTTAAATGTCGGATCACTCCGATTGATCTTGTCGGTAGCCCACGCCTCGGCGTGGTTGCCATATAGACCTTTACGGAGAGTTTGATCCTGGCTCAGGACGAACGCTGGCGGCGTGCTTAACACATGCAAGTCGAGCGGTGAAACCCCTTCGGGGGTGGATCAGCGGCGAACGGGTGAGTAACACGTGGGCAACCTGCCCCTAGCTCTGGGATAACCCCGGGAAACCGGGGCTAATACCGGATACGACCACCGAGGGCATCCCCGGTGGTGGAAAGTTCCGGCGGCTAGGGATGGGCCCGCGGCCTATCAGCTCGTTGGTGGGGTGATGGCCCACCAAGGCGACGACGGGTAGCCGGCCTGAGAGGGTGACCGGCCACACTGGGACTGAGACACGGCCCAGAC
>DATAFN010000290.1:0-11247 GCA_036257435.1 Actinomycetes bacterium | reverse complement strand
CCCGCTCGATCGAGCCATGCAACCCGAACACCAGCCCGGCCGCGAAATCGACTAACCGCTTGGCATCCGTATCGTGCATCTCGGTGAGGTTCATGATCACCGGGGTGCCGTCCCGGAAGTGCTCGCCGATCGTGCGCGCCTCGTTGTAGGTGCGCGGATGCACGGTGGTGATCCGATATGACGATCCGCCGAGCTGGGTCGGCACCGCCTGGACGACCGAGCGCCGGTCCGGCATCGCAGCCACGTTGCCCGCCGGCCGCTCCCCGCGGAACTCGTCTCGGCGATCGTCGACGAACTCGTCGTACTCGCCGTACTCACCGTCGTAGCGATCTACGTCGTCCTCCATGAGGCCGAGATAGACCGCCATCTTCCGCATGGCGCCGGCCATACTCCCTCACCTTCCGGTCTGGTCCCGGCGGCTGGCCGAACTGCTACCAAACCTCTGTCTGGTGGTTAGGGACGTTACCGGAGTGACGGCCGGGATCCGAGCAATGCGGTGCCGACACGCACGTGTGTCGCGCCAACGGCGATCGCCGCCTCCAGGTCCGCGCTCATCCCGGCGGACACGATCCGGACGGTCGGATGCGCCGCCCGAAGCGCGCCGATCAGCGGTTCCAGCCGGCCGAACGCGCGCGCCGGGTCCTCGTCGAGCGGAGCCATCGCCATCAATCCGGCCAACCGGAGCGTCGGTGCCGCCGCGACCATGTCGGCCAGCGCGAGCAAACCGGACGGGTCTATCCCGCCGCGCCCCTCGGTCGCCTGCAGGCTCACCTGGACCAGGCAGGCCAGCTCCCGGCCGGCCCGATCGGCCGCGGTCGCGAGTGCGGGCACCAGCCGATCCCGGTCTACCGAATGCACCAGGTGGGCGTAGCGGGCCACCGACCTGGCCTTGTTCGTCTGGAGCTGGCCGATGAAGTGCCAGCGAAGATCCAGATCGGCGCACTCCGCCGCCTTGGGCGCGGCTTCCTGATCCCGGTTCTCGCCGATGTCGCGCACTCCGAGCCCCGCCAGCCGGCGCACGTCGGTGGCCGGGAAGGTTTTGGTGACCGCGATCACGGTGATCTCGTCCCGGGCTCGCCCGGCCGCCCGGCAGGCCGCGGCGACCCGGGCCTCCAGCCGGGCCAGGTTGGCCGCCAGCTCGGCCGTCCGGCCATTCGCCGCATGCGGCTCGCTCGTCGGGCCCGCCGCCGGCTCGGGCTCGCCGGGTCGATCGGCCGAGTCGGCGGGCCGGTCGGTCACGGCTCCAGCCAGACGTAGCCGGCGGACCGGCCGCCGGGTGAGCCCTCGCGGCGGTGGGAAAAGTGATCGAGCGACTCCTTCGTACAAACTGGGAACCTGGTCACGGTCGGCACCCCACCGTCGTGCAGTTGGGCCACCACGCCGGCCGAGATGTCCAGCGCCGGGGTGCCGTTCCTGGTCAGCGACCTGGCGGCCGGCGCGACCGCAGCCACCTCCGCGTGGATCGCTGCCGGCACCTCGTAGCAACCGCCGCAGACCGACGGACCGATCGCGGCGGCCGCATGTTCGAGCGTCGCACCGAGCTCCCGGAGCCGGGCGAGCAGCGCCGGTACTATCCCGGCGGCGAGCCCGACCCGGCCGGCATGAGCCGCGCCGATCAACCTGGCATGCGGGTCGGCGATCAGAACCGGTGTGCAGTCGGCTATCAGCACGGCCAGCGCCAAGCCCGGCTGCCGGGTGACCATGCCGTCCGCCCGCGGGTCGTCCCCCGACCACGGCCCGTCCGCCACCACGACCTTGGATCCGTGCACCTGGTGCAGGTACGTGACCGACGCCGGGTCGATGCCGAGCCGGCCGGCCACGGCACGCCGGTTCTCAGCGACCCGGGCCGCATCGTCGCCGGCTCGAGTGGACAGGTTGCAGCTGTCGTACGGCGGGCTGCTGTGACCGCCGTTTCGGTCGGTGAACGAGTATCGGATCCCCGGACCGAGGGTTCCGCTAATCACACGCACGAACGTTACCGGCACACATGATCGCGATCTCCGTGACCATCCGGACGCACCAGCTACGGCGACCGGACGGGCACCGGACGCCGGGACGTGACGAGCGCTACTTCAAGAAGTCGGGAACGTCGAGATCGTCGTCGTCATCGGTGAACGCGATCGGGCGGCTACCGACGGCGGCGGTGTCGCCGTTCCAGGACCGGCGCGGGGCGGGCACCGGATCGACAATGCCGGGGTCCGCGTCCGCCAACCTGCTCCGCCGGTGGTAGCCATCGATCATCCGGGCCGGCTCGCCGCCGTCGAACCCGGCCGCGATCACCGTTACCCGCACCTCGTCGCCGAGCGCGTCGTCGATGACCGCACCGAAGATGATGTTGGCCTCCGGATGGGCCACCTCGGCTACCAAGCGGGCCGCCTCGTTGATCTCGAACAGCCCCAGGTCCGAGCCGCCCGCGATGGACAACAGCACCCCACGGGCACCGTCGATGGAGGCCTCCAACAGCGGGCTGGCGATCGCCATTTCGGCCGCGTTGACGGCGCGCTCGTCGCCGTGCCCGGAGCCGATCCCCATCAGCGCCGAGCCGGCCTCGCACATCACCGACTTGACGTCGGCGAAGTCAAGGTTGATCAGACCCGGGGTGGTAATGAGATCGGTGATCCCCTGCACTCCGGACAGCAGCACCTGGTCGGCGGACTTGAACGCGTCGAGCACGCTGATGCTCTTGTCGGAGATCGCCAGCAGTCGGTCGTTCGGGATGACGATCAGCGTGTCGACCTCGTCCCGCAGCCGGTCGATGCCCTCGTCGGCCTGGCTGTGCCGACGCTTGCCCTCGAAGCTGAACGGCCGGGTCACCACCCCGATTGTCAGCGCGCCGAGCGAGCGGGCGATGCTGGCCACCACCGGCGCTCCGCCGGTGCCGGTGCCGCCGCCCTCGCCGGCAGTCACGAACACCATGTCGGCGCCTTTGAGGACCTCTTCGATCTCCTCGCGGTGGTCCTCGGCCGCGGTGCGCCCGACGTCCGGGTTTGCTCCGGCGCCGAGTCCGCGGGTCAGCTCCCGCCCGACGTCGAGCTTGACGTCGGCGTCGGACATCAGCAGCGCCTGGGCATCGGTGTTGATGGCGATGAACTCGACACCCTTGAGGCCGACTTCGATCATGCGGTTCACGGCATTGACGCCACCACCGCCGATTCCGACCACCTTGATGACTGCCAGGTAGTTCTGGGGAGCGCCCACCTCGGTGCCTCTCACCTCGCCGTATCGCAACCGCGGCCCGCCTGCTCGGACCGCTCGCGAGCCCTCACCCTCAGCTAGAGGCCTGGAGCTATGTCGACCTTTCGATCCTTCTGCGCCACGGTAGGTGTCGGCCGGGAACGGGTCAAAGACCGCGCGATTTCCCGGCGTGTCGCGATCACTGCAGCTCAGCGCGCCCGCGTAGAGCGGGGTTTCGGTCCGGCCGGATGCTGCGACCTACTCCCCTGTCTCGCCGTCCAACTGCTCGCGCAGGATGTCCAGGTGACCGTTGTGCCGGGCGGTCTCTTCGATCATGTGCAGCAGGATCCAGCGCAAGCTGTACTCCTTGCCACGGACCTTGCGCGAGGCGACGTGACCAAGATCGGGGAGCGCGGCGACCAGCTCGCGGGAGATCGCACACTCGGCTTCGTAGCCGGCCAGCAGCCCCGCCACCGTGTCGGTGTCGTCGACGCGGAAGTCCGCGTCGGGATCCTCCGTCGTGGACACCATCGGTACGTCGCGCCGGCCCGCCAGCACCATCTGGAACCACCAGCGCTCCACCTCGGCCAGGTGCTTGACGATGCCGGCCGGAGTGCTCAGGGATCCGACCAGGCGCCGGCGCGCGTCGGTCTCGGACAGCCCGGTCAGCTTGCGGTGCACGGCGGCCCGATGCCAGTCGAGAAACTCGACGAGCAGCTCCCGCTCCGACCCGGTGTGGTTCATCGTCCCTCCCTGACCGCCGGTGCATCCGGCGCGCTGACGTCGTAAACCGTGCCCGGCCGGCGCAGCAGCGCGCGCAGCACATCGGCCTTGCGTGCGGAGTCCGCAGCGCTGCCCCAGACGATGCGGGTTCGGTCCCGCAACACCAGCGTGACGTCGTCCGCGCTGGCCGCCGCCACCTCGGCCACCTGTCCGCGGACCGAGCGCGGCATCGCCTCCAGGATGGTGACCGCGGCGCGGACCGTATCGGCCTGCAGCACCGACGGGTTGGCGCGCAGGCGCGGTACCCCCTCAGGCGGCGCCGTCACCGTCTGGAACGCGACCGCGTCGAAGTCCACCAGCAGGTAGCCGTCCGACTCGGGCACCGCGACCGCGGGCTGCCGCTCCTCGACCGCGATCCGGATCGCGTGCGGCCAGTTACGCGATGCGCTGACTCCGCGCACGCCCGCAATCGTGCGCACCCTGGCCTCGATCGTGCCGAGGTCGATCCGGGCCAGCGGTACATCCATCGGCACCGCCGCGACTCTGCGTACCTGCTCGGCATTGAGCCGGTGAGTGCCGACCACAGCTACCTCGCGCGAGGTCACCCACGATGAGAACCAGACCACCCAGAAGCCGGCCGCGGCCAGCACGACGAGCACGGCCAGCGCGAGCAGCGGCCGGGTCCAGCGGGCCCGGTCGGCGCGGCGGCGGGCGGCCTGCTTGGCCAGGAATCGCTCCTGTGCGGTCGAGGCGTCCGCGGCGTCGCCGGCCGCGGGCAAGCCCGGTGCGAGCCGGGCCATCAGGGCATCTCGAGTCGCGCGAGCACGGCCGGACCGATCTCGGTCACGTCCCCGGCGCCGAGCGTGATCACTACATCGCCGGGCTTGGCCGTGGCCACGACCACGGCCGGCGCCGCCGCCTTATCGGCCAAGAACCGCACCCATCCGGCCGGCAGCGGCACCGCGTCCGCGACCAGCGCGCCGGTCACCCCGGGGACCGGATCCTCGCGGGCCGGATACACGTCGAGCACCACCACCCGATCGGCCAAACCGAGAGCGGCGCCGAACTCGGCGGCGAAGAACTTCGTCCGGCTGTACAGGTGTGGCTGGAACACCGCGATCACCCGGCCGTCGCCGGCCACCTGCCGGGCGGCGCGCAGCGTCGCGGCCACTTCGGTCGGGTGATGTGCGTAGTCGTCGTAGACCCGAACCCCGGCGGCCCGGCCGCGCAGCTCGAACCTGCGCTTGGTGCCGCTGAACGCGGCCAGCCCGGCCACCAGCCGGTCCGCCGGCAGGCCCAGGCCGAGCCCGACGGTGAGCGCCGCGGCGGCGTTGGCCACGTCGTGCCGTTTCGGCTCCGGCACCCAGGCCCGCAGCGGCGCCTGGCCAGGCAGCGTCAGCGCGAACGCCCAGCCGGTCCGGTCCGGGGTGACCGCGCCGATGTGCGCATCCGCGCCGGCCGACTCGCCGTATCCCCATACCTGGATCCCCCGGGATCTCGCGGACTCGGCCAGCGCCCCCGCGCCGGGATCGTCCACGCAGGTGACCAGAAAGCCGTCCGGGCGGATCCGGTCGGCAAAGTCGATGAACGCATTGGTCACCGCCTCCGCCGTGCCGTAGTGGTCGAGGTGGTCGGGCTCGACGTTGGTCACGATCGCGGCGTCCGGGGCGTAGATCAGAAACGAACCGTCACTCTCGTCGGCCTCGGCCACGAACAGCTCACCGGTGCCGTCATAGGCGGCCTCGCCACCGGCCACCAGGCAGCCGCCGATCACGAACGACGGATCGGCGCCGGCGGCCCGCAGCACGACCGCGAGCATCGCGGTGGTCGTGGTCTTGCCGTGCGTCCCGGTGACCGCGATGGTCCGGCGGCCGGCCATGACCGCGGCCAGGGCCGCCGCCCTGGGCAGGATCAGCAGACCGCGCTCCCGGGCGGCCAGGTACTCCGGGTTCGACTCGCGGATCGCGGTGGAGACGACCACCGTGTCGGCCGCGCCCAGATGCGCCGCGTCGTGATCGGGGAACACCTCGGCGCCGAGACCGGCCAGCTCGGCCAGCACCGGCGAGTCCTTGGCGTCGCTGCCGGATACCGCGATCCCGCGGCTGCGCATGATCCGGGCGATCCCCGACATACCGGCACCACCGATACCGATGAAGTGCACCCGGCCCAGCGACTCGGCCGGCCGGATCGTTCCGTCGGCTGGCACGATCACTCGGCGGCTCCCGCGGCGGTGTTGCGGGCGGCCGCACCCCGGGCCGCGGCCTTGCGCACCATCCGGACCAGAACCTTGTCGGCGTCTCGATGCCCGCAGCCGGCCGCGGCCGCGCCCATCGCCGCGAGCAACCCCTGATCCAATAGCACCGGGATCAGCTTCCGCTCGATCCAGGCCGCGTCCAGCTCAGCATCGGCGACCAGCAGGCCGCCACCCGCCCGGACGATCGGCTCCGCGTTCAGCCGCTGCTCGCCGTTGCCGATCGGGAGCGGGACGTAAGCCGCAGGCAGCCCGATCGCGGCGAGCTCCGCACACGTCATCGCCCCGGCCCGGCAGAGCATGAAGTCCGCCGCGGCGTAAGCCAGCTCCATCCGGTCCACGAACGGCACGGTCCGGTACGGCGGCGCGCCGGCCGGCCGGTCCGGCACTGTCACCGTGTTGGCCAGGCCGTGCACGTGCAGCACCTGGATGCCGGCCGCGCCAAGTACCGGCGCCGCTGCCGTGGTCGCGTCGTTGAGCCGGCGCGCGCCCTGTGAGCCGCCGGACACCAGCAGGGTGGGTGCCGTGGCGTCGAGGGCGAAGTCGGCGCGGGCCGGGCCGCGCATCGCCGCGCGGTCCAGACCGAGGATCGGCGCGCGCAACGGAATGCCAACGAACCGCGCATGCGGCAGCCGGGTGCCGGGCGTGCTGGTGGCAACGAACCGGGTGAAGCGGGCGCCGATCCGGTTGGCCAGCCCGGGCCGCGCATTCGCCTCGTGAACCACGATCGGGGTCCCCCGCCGGCGCGCGGCCACATAGGCGGGCAACGCCACGTAACCGCCGAAGCCCACTACCACATCGGCGTTGACATCGTCGAGCACCGCGGCCGTGGCGGCGACCGCGGCCCGCACCCGGGCCGGCACCGAGACCAGGTCCAGCGTGGGCCGGCGCGGCAGCGGGACGGCGGGGATGAGCCGCAGGTCGTAGCCGTGCTCGGGCACCATGCCGACCTCGAGCCCGCGGGCGGTACCGAGCGCGGTGATCCCTACTCCGGGGTCGTCCCGGCGCAGCGCGTCGGCCAGCGCCAGCGCCGGCCAGATGTGACCGGCGGTGCCACCTCCGGCGAGCACGACATGCACAGCTCGATCCTCCTCGGTCGTCCGGCCGCTAGCCCGCTCGGGCTCCGCGAAGCCGCCCGGCCAGCCGGCGGAGCCGGCCCGGGCCACGGGCCGCCAGCGTCGCCCTGGCTTCGGGTTCGGCCCGGGCGAACGACAGCAGCATGCCAAGGCCGAACAGGGTGGGCAGCAGCGCCGACCCACCGTAGGACACCAGCGGCAGCGGCAATCCGGCAATCGGCAGCAGTCCCAGCACCGCGCCGATGTTGACTACCGCCTGGACCATCAGCCAGCTGGTGATCCCGGCGGCGGCCAGCCGGACGAACGTATCGGATGTGCGCAGCGCGATCCGCATCCCGCCGTAGGCGAGCGTGACCAGCAACAACAGCACGACCAGCGTGCCGACCAGGCCAAGCTCCTCGCCGATGATCGCGAAGATGAAGTCGGTGTGCGGCTCGGGAAGCGCGCCCCACTTCTGCCGGCTGGCGCCAAGTCCGACCCCGAACAGGCCGCCGGAGGCCAGCGCGTACAGCCCCTGGCCGGCCTGGTAGCCGGTGTCGAGCACGTCCGCGAACGGGTCGCGAAACGCGGTGAGCCGGCTGGCCCGCTCCCCATCGATCGAGGCGAAGTAGGCCGCCGCGAGCACGGTCACGGTCACCAGCGCGGCGAAGAACCGGATCGGCGTGCCGGCGAACCACAGCAGCGCGAGCAGCACCGCCACCAGGATCACCGCGGTGCCCAGGTCGCCGCCGAGCAGCACCAGCGCGACGATCACCAACACCGCAGGGACCAGCGGCACGAACAGATGCCGCGCGCGGCCGAGCAGCTTGAGCGCCTGCTTGCGGGCGATCAGGTCGGCCCCCCAGATCACCAGCGCGAGCTTGGCGAACTCGGCCGGCTGGATGCGGATCGAGTCGGTCAGCACCAGCCAGTTGCGGTTCCCGTTGACCTCGTGGCCCACGCCCGGGAGCGCGACCAGGAGCAGCAGGCCGACCGTGCCTAGCAGCAGCGGGTACGCCAGTGCGCGGTAGGCCCGGACCGGCAGGCGAGACGCCACCCACAAGATCGGCAGCCCGATCCCCACCCAGATGGCTTGCCTGTCGACGAAATAGAAGGAGTCGGCGAACCAGCGCAGCCCACGGATCGACGATGCGGACAACACCATCACCAAGCCGAGCATGGTCAGCAGCAGGGTCGCGCCGAGCACCAGGTAGTAGGAGGTCAGCGGCCGGTCGAGGAGCCGGATCGGAGCGAGCAGCCGGATTCGGGCCAGCAGCCCGCGGCCGGCCGAGCCGGGCGATGCCGCCTTGGTTCGAGCCGCCGGCTTGGGACGCTCGGTCCGTACCGCCGCCGATCCGGCCGCCACGGCGCGCTCACCCGCCACGAGCCGTGCGCAGCCGAGCCACCGCCGCGGCGAACCGGTCGCCCCGCACGCCGTAGTTGGCGAAGATGTCCATGGAGGCAGCCGCCGGCGCCAGCAGCACGGTGTCACCCGGCCGGGCCAGCCGGCCGGCCTGCGCGACCACCTCGTCCATGACCTCAGTGTCGGTCCTGGCAACCGTGACGACCGGGACATCCGGCGCGTGTCGCGCCAGCGCGTCGGCGATCGCCGCCCGGTCCGCGCCGATCAGTATCACCGCACGCAGCCGGTCCTTGGCAGTAGAGACCAGCTCGTCGAACGACGCGCCCTTGGCGAGTCCGCCAGCGATCCACACCACCCGGTCGTACGCCTGGATGGACGCGGCCGCCGCATGCGGGTTGGTGGCCTTGGAATCGTCCACGTAGTCGACACCGGCTACGGTCGCGACCAGCGCAATCCGGTGCGGTTCGGGCCGGAATGCGCGCAGCCCGTCCCGGACCGCGCGCGGGGACACCCCGAACGCGCGGGCCAATGCGGCCGCGGCCAGCGCGTTGGCCAGGTTGTGCGGCGCCGCCGGCACCACGTCGGCACGCGTCGCCAGCTCGGCTGCGGCGGTTGCCCGCTCCGCGACGAAGGCGCGGTCGACCAGGTAGTCGTCGACAATGCCGACCATCCCCGGCGCCGGCAGGCCGAGCGTGAAACCGATCGCCCGGCAGCCGGGCTCCACTTCGGCGGCCCGGACGAGTGCCTCGGTGGCCGGATCGGCCACGTTGTATACGCAGGCGATCCGGCTGCCCTGGTACGCCTTGCCCTTCGCGGCCGCGTAGTCCTCGATCGAGCCGTGCCAGTCCAGATGGTCGGGCGCGACGTTGAGCACGGCCGCCGAATGTGCGCGAATCGAGCTCGACCAGTGCAACTGGAAGCTGGACAGCTCGACGGCAAGCACGTCCGGCGCCGGCTCAACGGCGGCGACCACCTCGAGCAGCGGCGTACCGACGTTGCCGGCTGCCGGGGCACGTAGCCCGGCCGCGGTCAGCATCGAAGCCAGCATCCGCACCGCCGTGGTCTTGCCGTTGGTCCCGGTGACCACCAGCCAGGGCACGTTCGGGTCGGCGCGCAGCCGCCAGGCCAGCTCTACCTCGCCCCAGATCGGAATGCCCGCGGCCGCGGCGCCGGCCAGCAGCGGCGCGGCCGGCGGCCAGCCCGGCGAGGTGACGACCAGCTGGGTTCCGGTCGGTACCGCCTGCGGCGCATCCGGACCGAGCCGGACCTGCGCGCCGAGGATTTCAAGCAAGCTGGCCCGGTCCCGCTCGCCTGGTCCGTCCTTGGCGTCGACCACGGTGACCGAGGCGCCCAGCTGGAGCAACGCGTCGGCGGCGGCGAACCCGGATACCCCGATCCCCGCCACCAGCACCGACAGAGACGGCCACGGTGCCGACCGGTCGGCACCGGCCAGCCACGCGGGCGCCTCGCTCATGCCCCGGTGACCCACTCGGCGTAGAACACGGCCAGGCCGAACGCCACGCACAGCCCGGCGATGATCCAGAACCGGATCACGATAGTGATCTCGTTCCAGCCCACCAGCTCGAAGTGATGCTGCAGCGGCGCCATCCGGAACACCCGGCGGCCGGTGAGCTTGAACGCCAGCACCTGGATGATGACGGACAGCGTGATGATCGCGAATAGCCCGCCCAGCAGGAGCAGCAGCACCTCGGTCCGGGTGGTGATGGCCAGCCCGGCCAGCGCGCCCCCCAGCGCCAGCGAGCCGGTGTCACCCATGAAGATCCGAGCCGGCGACGCGTTCCACCACAGGAAGCCGAAGCAGGCTCCCATGAGCGCGGCCGCGACCACCGCGAGGTCGAGCGGATCGCGCACCTCGTAGCACTTGAACTGCGCGGTGGTGTTGATCGCGCAGCTCTGACCGAACTGCCAGATCCCGATCAAGACGTACGAGCCGAAAACCATCACCGACGCGCCGGTGGCCAGCCCGTCCAGCCCGTCGGTCAGGTTCACCCCGTTGGAGGCACCGGCGATCATGACGTAGGCGAAGATCACGAACAGCACCGGGCCAAGCCCCAGCACGGTGTCCCGGATGAACGACAGGTTGGTGGACGCCGGCGCGTTGCCGCGCTCGTCCACGAACTGCAGCGCGAGCACCGCGAACGACACCGCGACGACGGTCTGCCCGGCGAGCTTCGCCTTGGTGCGCAGGCCGAGGCTGCGCTGCTTGAAGATCTTGATGGAATCGTCGATGAACCCGACCACGCCCATGCCGGTCATGAGCATCAGCACGAGCACCCCGGACGCGGTGGGGCTGCTGAGCGTGGCCAGCTTCGCGGTGAAGTAGCCGAGCAGCGTGGCCAGGATGATGATGGCGCCACCCATGGTCGGCGTGCCGCGCTTGGTGTGATGGCTGGTCGGACCGTCGTCCCTGATCAGCTGACCGTAGCCGCGCCGGACGAACAGCTTGATCGCCAGCGGAGTGCCGAGCAGCGAGACGAACAGGGCCACCGCGGCGGCCACCAGAACGCCTCTCACCGAACCTCCGCCTTCCCGGATCCGGTTGCATCCGACCGGTCCGCTCGATCCGCGCCCGCGTCCGGGACCGGCTCGAGCAGCCCGGCCGCGACCTGCTCAAGGCCGATCGCCCTGGACGCCTTCACCAGCACCACGTCGCCGGGGTG
>DATAFN010000236.1:0-15522 GCA_036257435.1 Actinomycetes bacterium | reverse complement strand
GTGTTGGTGCCGTGACGGGTCGAGCCGGGCCATGATGGGGCGGTGACCTCCCCGTCGTTCCGGCCGCCGCGCCAGGCACGCAGCATGGCCACGCTCGACCGGATCGTCCGCGCCGCCCAGGAGCTGCTCGCCGAACGGGGCTTCGACCAGGCAACCGTGGACGACATCGTGGCGAGGGCCGGTTCGTCTAAAGGCTCGTTCTACTCCCGGTTCGCGGACAAGGACGCGTTGCTGGCCTACCTCGGCGGGGAGTGCCTAGCGCGGGCGAAGGCCACCTGGGCCGAGCAGTTCGACCCGGACCGGGTCGCCGGAACGCCGCTGGCCGAGGTGATCGACGAGTTCGTCGGGCGGCTACTCGACGAGTACCGAGAGCAGGGCTCGGTGCTGCGCGCGCTCGTCCTGGAGGCGCGCCTGCATCCCGGCAACGAGTTCGAGCGTATGACCGACGAGCTCGACGCGCACGTGCGAGACACGCTCGCCGCGCTCCTGGCGGCGCGGGCCGGGGAGATCGAGCACCGCGATCCCGCTCAGGCGGCCAGGGTCGGCCTGCTAATGCTGGACGCGACCCTTCGAGAGGCGATCATGTTCTCCACCGGGCGGGGGCGGCCGCTGGCCGTGCCGCCGCGGGAGCTCCGGCGCGAGCTAGCTCGGGCGTTCCTGGCCTACCTGGGTAGCGCGCCGGCCAGGGCTTAGCCGGCAGGGTTCGGAGTGGGAGTGTTCAGTCGTGGTCGGAGACCTGCCGGAGCCGCTTGGTGTCGCCGCGCCGGCGCTTGTCGGCCAGCCGGCGCTCGGCCGCGGCCCGGGTCGGCACCGTCGGTCGGCGCCGCCGGGGCGGTGGCGCAATGGCGTCGCGGAGTAGGACGGTCAAGCGCTCTTCGGCGGCCGCGCGATTGCGGAGCTGCGAGCGGTGCTCAGAGGCGGCCACGGTCAGCACCCCGTCGGTCAGCCTGCCCTCGAGGCGGTGCAGTGCTCGCGCCTTGAGCACCGGCCCGAGCGCCACCGATTCGGCCAGGTCGTAGCTGAGCTCGACCCGGCTGTCGGTGGTGTTCACCGACTGCCCGCCCGGCCCCGACGACCGGGAGAAGCGCCAGCGCAGCTCGTGCTCCGGCACGACGATCGAGCCGCGGATGCGCAACGGACCAGGCATACCGGACATTGTCCCTTGCGACCGGCCCGATCAGGCTCCGGCCGGCGAGCGCGGCTACCGATTGAGCTCAGCTCGGGACCGGTTCCGCCGTGCGGCGGCGCCTGCTGCGCATCGCGGCGGCCACCGCGCAGAGCAGGATCCCGGCCAGCACCCAGATCGTGAGCACGACGATCGGTCGGGTCGCACCGGCGCCCTCGAAGTAGCCGGTCGAGCGCAGCAGCGTGCCGTTCGCACCAGGTGGCAGCAGCTGGCCAAAGGCGCCCCATCCGGACGGCAGGAACTCCGGACCGGCGGCAAGACCGGACAGCGGGTTGCCCAGGAGCATGATGACCGCGGCGCCAAGGCCGAACCCGGTCCAGCCGGCTACCGACTCCAGCCCGAGCAGGGTCAGCGAGATCGCCGCGATGCCCAGGGCCAGGCCCAGCGCGATCGGCAGGTAGTCGCCGGTCACCGTGCCGAACCAGTACTTCAGGATCGCCGCCACCACGAAGCCGGCCAGCAGCGCGAACGCGGTAGCCGCCGCCACCCGCAGCCATGGCCGATCGGGAAACCGGCGGATCAGGACGACCGCCGGAAGGAGCCCGCCCAGGGTCAGTGGCAGTGCCGCCGCTGCGAGCCCGCCTCCGCGCGGGTCGTCGGGCGGTAGCGGCTTGAGGTCCTCGATCGTCGGCGATGCCCCGGTCTGCGCCGCCAGGTTGTTGGCCAGGTTTGTGATGACCTGGGCGATCGGCAGGCTGGCCGCGCTCGCGATGAGCACCCGGACGCCTTGCGGCCCGGGCGCTACTCCGCCGTAGACCTCCCGGTCCAGGATGGCCTCGCGTAGCGCCTGTTCGTCCGGATAACCGCGCACGTCGAACGCGTTGGGTGCCGCGCCGGCCAGGCCTTGCTCGACCTGGGCGACGGTGCCGGCCGGACCCGCTACTCCGAGCGGCACGTCGTGTGGGCCGCTCTTGACCGCCGGCAGCGCGAACGCGACGAACAGAACCGTCAGTACCGCGGTGAGGGCCACCACGATGCCGATGGCCTCGGCCCAGACCGGGTGCGATCGCCTCGATACGACTGGCTCTGATTCGCTGACCGGTGCGTCGGTAGACATTGTCGACCTCGTCTCGCTCGACGGCCGAGCCCGGGAGCCCGGCGGTATCTCGGGCAGGCAACCGGTTGTGGATCTTACTCCGCGGCGGCGCGGGCTGAGCCGCTGTTGGACCGTGATGGTAGGAAAGCGGCGTGCAGCGGATCGACATCGCGCAGCGCCGCGCCAGGCTCGGGGTCCGGCATCATCTGGCCGCGCCCGCGGCCGACCCGGTGCAGGCGACCGAGGGCGTGGTCGCGATGCACGCCACCGACCCGTCCTCGGTGTTCCTCGCGGTGCAGGCCAGGACCGCTCCGGTCGATGTCGCGGCGATCGAGTCCGCGCTCTACCAGGACCGCACGCTGATCAGGATGCTCGGCATGCGGCGGACCATGTTCGTGGTTCCGGTGGAGCTGGCGCCGGCGATCCAGGCCAGCTGCACCCGGGCGATCGCGCAGGTGCAACGCCGGCGATACGTCAAGGCGCTGGTAGACGCCGGGGTGGCCGACGGCGACTGGCTGCGTGACGTCGAAGAGGCCACCGCCAGCGCGCTGACCGCCCGCGGCGAGGCGACCGGGGCGCAGCTGTCCGCGGACGAGCCACGGCTGCGGACCTCGATGACCATCGCGGACGGCAAGCCGTACCAGGCCCAGCAGAACATCACCACCTGGGTGCTGTTCATGCTGGCGGCCGACGGGCGAATCGTGCGTGGCCGGCCACGCGGCTCCTGGACCAGCTCGCAGTGGTCCTGGTCACCGATGGAGTCGTGGCTGCCCGGCGGTCTGGAGCGGCTGTCCACGGAGGAGGCCAGTGTTGAGTTGGTACGCCGCTGGCTGGCCGCGTTCGGTCCTGGCACGGTCGCCGACCTGCGCTGGTGGACCGGATGGACCGCGGGCCAGGTCAAGCAGGCGCTGGCCGCGATCAAGCCGGTGGAGGTCGACCTCGGCGGCGAGACCGGACTGGTCCTGCCGGACGACCTCGAGCCGGTGCCACCGCCGGAGTCGTGGGTGGCGCTGCTGCCCGCACTCGATCCGACCGCGATGGGCTGGTCGGGACGATCCTGGTACCTCGGTCCGCATGCCCCGGCGCTGTTCGACCGGTCCGGCAATGTGGGCCCAACCGTGTGGTGCGACGGCCGCATCGTCGGTGGCTGGGCGCAGCGCTCCGACGGTGAGATCGCCTACCGGCTGCTCGAGGACATCGGCAGCGAAACGGCGGCCGCGGTCGCCGCGACTGCGGCGCGCCTCGGTGCCTGGATCGGACCAGCTCGGGTAACCCCGCGTTTTCGCACCCCGCTGGTGCGTGAGCTAATCGCGTGAGCCGGCGGCGCCGGTGGGTGGATCCGCCGGTGGGTCGGCCGATTGGCCGGCCTGGATGTCCGCCGGGAGTTCCGCTGCGGTGTCCACCGGTGCGGTGAAGGAGTCGATCCGGCGGAGGAAGCTGCGAATACGCAGGAACTCGCCGAGTGAGTCTCGATGGTCGGCACAGGCTAGCCAGGTCTTCTCCCGGTCCGGTGCGTGGACCTTTGGATTGTTCCAGACCAGCGTGTACTCGGCCGCGGCCCGGCATCCCTTGGCCGAGCAGATCGCTGGCACGTCAACCATGTATCCCAGCCTGTCAGGTTGTCGCCTGTCTGCTTGGCGCGGGTCGGTCGCTCGTTACGTTGATGGGATGTTCGACGTAAGCGCAGTACGCGTGATCTATCCCGCGTTAACCGACGGCTTCGCGTACCTGGACGGCGCGGCCGGGACCCAGGCCCCGCAGCCGGTCATCGAGGCGATCTCCGACGCGTACCGGACCGGAATCGGCAACGTCGGTGGCGCATTCCCGGCCAGCCACCGCTCCGACGGCATCGTCGCCGACTGTCGCCGGGCTGTTGCCGACCTGGTCGGTGGTGATCCGGGCGGGGTCGTGCTCGGACCCAACATGACCACCCTTACCTACCGGCTGGCGTACGCGCTGGCGGCCGGCTGGGAACCCGGCGACGAGATCGTGATCTCCCGGCTGGACCACGACGCGAACATCCGGCCGTGGCTGCAGGTGGCGCAACGAGCCGGGGTGACCGTGCGCTCGGCCCTGGTCGATATCGAGACCGGCGAGCTACCGGTCGAGCAGTATCGCGAGCTGGTCGGGGAGCGGACCCGGCTGGTTGCGGTAACGGCTGCAAGCAACGTGCTGGGCACCCGCCCGGACGTGGCCGCCATCACCGCGATCGGGCACGCCGCCGGTGCGCTGTGTTATGTCGACGGCGTGCACGCGACCGCGCACGGCCCCGTGGACATGCGCGCGCTTGGCGCCGACTTCTACGCTACGAGCTCGTACAAGTGGTCGGGTCCGCACGTCGGCGCGGTGGTGGCCCGCCCGGACCTGCTCGAGGTGCTCCGGCCGGACAAGCTCGCTCCCGCGCCGGATCGGGTGCCGGATCGGTTCGAGACCGGGACCTCGCCGTTCGCCGACTTCGCCGGCGTGGTCGCGGCCGTCGAGCACCTCGCGTCGCTGGACCCGGCCGCGACCGGGACTCGGCGGGAGCGGCTACTCACCTCGACGGCAGCCGCGGAAGCGCACGAGCAACGGCTGTTCGGCGACCTGCTGGTCGCGCTGGCGGCGATGCCGCACGTCAGGCTGCTCGGTTCCGCGGCCCGCCGGACGGCGACCGCGTACTTCACAGTGGCCGGCTGGGAGCCGGCGAAAGTCGCCGCGCAGCTGGCGGCCGCTGGGGTGAATGTCTGGAGCGGGCACAGCTACGCCTGGGAACTGACCGGAGACCTCGGCATCCGGGATCGCGGCGGCGCGGTCCGGGCCGGGTTGGTGCACTACAACGACCGGTCCGACGTCGACCGGCTCATTGCCGCCGTGGCGGAACTCGGCCCGCAGGGCTGACGTCAGTGCGACGGTCGAGTCAGCGGCGACGCATGACCAGCGCGTATGCGAAGACCGCGACGAACGCGCCCGCCGCCCCGGACATCGCGCCAAAGAACGGCAGCAACGCGAACAGCAGCCAGACCCCGCCGGCCGCCACCGCACCGGCAACCGCCGCGGTGGACGCCCGTTCGCGCAGCTTGGCCCGCCGGGTCGGCCGTGGAGAGTCGCCGCCGGAGGCGGGAACAACAGAGCGGTTCGGCTTGCCGCCTAGCGCGCTGTCGACCTCGGCCAGCAGCCGATCGATTTCGGAGTCCTTGCCGGGGTCAGCCATGCGTCCATCGTGCCTCAGCGCGGACGGAGTTGGCCTCCTGCCTCGAGGCAGACCCGCAGTACTAGCCGGCTTGGGCCTTGCTACGGCTGGCGAGGTAGTAGACGATGCCGACGCCGACGATCGCCAGCACGACCTGGAGGACGAACTCCTTCGGGCCGTAGCCGGCATCGCCGAAGATGGTCGCGAGCACCGACGCGATCACCGAGCCCGCGATGGCCAGCGCCGGACCGAGCACCATCGCGTTGGGGTGCCTACTCCGGAGCAGGTAGCCGCCGATCAAGCCGATCACGGCGCCGATCAAGATTGCATAGAGGTAGTTCATCTGCTTCCACCGCCTACCTGGCCGAACGATGTCGGTCAACATCGCGGAGCCAAGGACGGGGTGTCAAGGACATCCGGACGCTTGCACTCGCGCGTTGTGGTAGCGCCAGGGTGGTTTGTTGGAGCTTGTACTGGCTTCGCCGGATCGGGCCAGCTACTCCGGCGGACACGCGCGCGCCTCAGCCGGATACGAACCAGACGCCGACCGCTTCCTGCGAACCGTCGTTGCGGTACCGATGCGGGGTGCTCGACTCGAACGAGATCGAGTCTCCGGCGCGCAGGGTCATCTCCTCGAACGCGAGCGTCAGCACAAGCTCGCCGCGCAGCAGCATGCCGTACTCCGAGCCGGCGTGGCGCATCAATGTGCCGGTGCTCGACGACGAGCCACCAGGCGCATAGGTGACCAGCAGAAAATCCACGTCATGCGGGGGCAGCCGGCCCAACCGCTCCCAGGTGACCCCCGAGTCCAGCCGGAGCACCTGCCGCTCCGCCTCGTGCACGACCGGTCCGAGCCGGTCGGGCGGTAGTGCGGAAAGCGCCTGCAACACCGTCGTCGGTGGGCCGGTCTCACCGACCGCATGTCCTAACGTCGCATCCAGATCAGTAACCGTGCCGGCGGCCGCCTCGAACACGTCCTGCACCGAGATGCCCAGGGCCGAGGTGATGGCGTAGAGCGTGCTCACCGACGGCTGGCTCTTGCCGGTCTCGATCTGGGAGACCAGGCTTGCCGACACTCCGACACCGCGCGCTAGCCCGCGCAGCGACAAGCCGCGCTTGAGCCGCTCCTCGCGGATCCGCTGCCCCACTTGGGGGACTCCGGATGCCGGCATGACGTTCCCTTCGTATAGCTGCGCTGAACAGGCTAGCCATGATGTTAAGCGGCGCTTGACGAGGCTGGAAGCCCGGATCTACGTTGACGCACACGCGGCAGTTCATGGAGGCCCGCCATGGCCATTCGCACGTACGGCCCGAACGCCGTCGACTGGGAGCAGCGCATCGATCTACCTAGGATGCGCGAGGACCGCCTATCGCGGCTGACGGACCACCTGGATCGGTCCGATCTCGGCGCGCTGCTGACGTTCGACTTCTCGAACATCAGGTACATGACCGCCACCCACATCGGCACCTGGGCGATGGACAAGCTGATCAGGTTCGCCCTGCTGCCGCGCGGTGCCGAGCCGGTGGTCTGGGACTTCGGCTCGGCCGCCCGGCACCATCAGCTCTACAACCCGTGGCTAGACGGCGCGGCCCGGGCCAGGGCCGGCATCTCCACCCTGCGCGGCGCGTTCCACCCGGACGCGGGCATCGCCACCGAGGTAGCCCGGAAGGTGGCCCGCGAGCTGGCCGAGCACGACCTGACCGGCACCCCGGTCGGCGTGGACATCATCGAGCCGCCGGTGCTGTTCGCGCTGCGTGACGAGGGCGTCGAGGTGGTGGACGGCCAGCAGGTGTTCCTGGAGGCGCGCCGGATCAAGACCGCGGATGAGATCGGGCTGCTGACCCAGGCCTGTTCGATGGTCGATGCCGCCTACGAGGAGTTGTACCGGTTCCTGCGGCCCGGCGTGCGGGAGAACGAGTGCGTCGGGGTGGTCAGCAAGGTGCTCTACGACCTTGGCAGCGAGTACGTCGAGGGGGTCAACGCGATCTCCGGGGAGCGCTGCTCGCCGCACCCGCACGTCTACAGCGACCGGCTGATCCGGCCCGGCGACCCGGCGTTCTTCGACATCCTGCACAGCCACCTGGGCTACCGCACCTGTTACTACCGGTGCTTCGCGGTGGGCAGCGCCTCGCCGGCGCAGCGGGACGCATACATCCGCTGCCGAGAGTACATGGACAACGCGATCGCCCTGGTCAAGCCCGGCGCGACCACGGCTGACATCGTCGAGGTCTGGCCCCGCGCCGAGGAGTTCGGCTTCGCCGACGAGGAGGCCGCGTTCGCGCTGCAGTACGGCCACGGGGTCGGGCTGTCGATCTGGGAGAAGCCGATCTTCAGCCGGCTGGTGTCGCTGGACCATCCGGAGACGCTCGAGGAGGGCATGGTTTTCGCGCTCGAGACCTACTGGCCGGCCAGCGACGGCTGGTCGGCCGCGCGGATCGAGGAGGAGGTGGTGGTCACCGCCACCGGCTGCGAGGTCATCACCAAGTTCCCGGCCGAGGAACTGCTGGTGGCCGGTCGCAAGTACTGGACCGCCGGAAGCGAGCTGAACACGCTGCGGGAGTCCCAGTCGCACCTCAACAACGGCGGCGCCAATCCGTCCAGCCGCAACGACGGCGCGGGCCAGCCACGATGACCAGCGTGACCGACCGGATCGAGGCGGACGCGGCCGAGCTGCTCGAGCTCTACGAGCAGATGGCGGTGATCCGCGCGACCGAACAGGCGGCGCAGGACCTGTTCCTGGCCGGGCTGGTCAAGGGCACCACCCACCTGGCCGCCGGACACGAAGCGGTTGCGGTCGGAGCCAGCGCGGCGCTGCGCCCCGACGACTACGTGTTCGCCACGTACCGTGGCCACCACCACGCGATCGCCCGCGGCGCCTCGCCCGAGTCCTGCCTGGCCGAGCTGATGTCCAAGGCCACCGGGATCTGCAAGGCCAAGGGCGGTTCCATGCACCTGACCAAGGCCGACTCGGGGATGCTCGGCTCCTACGCGATCGTCGGCGCGCACCTGCCGATGGCCGCTGGCGCGGCCTGGTCGGCCCGGTTGCGCGGCACCGAGCAGGTCGCGGTCGCGTTCTTCGGCGATGGCGCGACCAACATCGGTGCGTTCCACGAGGCGCTGAACCTGGCCGCGGTCTGGCGGCTCCCGGTGCTGTTCATCTGCGAGAACAACTTCTACATGGAGTACACGCCGATCGGCGCGGTCACCTCGGTGCCGAACCCGGCCGCCGACCGGGCCGGCGCGCACAACCTGCCGGCCGAGGTCATCGACGGAAACGACGTGCTGGTGGTCAGGGACGCGGTCCGCCGGGCGGCCGAGCGGGCCCGCGCCGGCGACGGCCCGACCGTGCTCGAAGCGCAGACGTACCGCCACTTCGGCCACTCCCGCACCGATCCGGCCACCTACCGGCCGGAGGACGAGGTGCGCCGCTGGCTGGAACGGGATCCGCTTGCGGTGACCAGGGACCAGCTCGCCGAGCTCGGCCTGCCTGACCACGACGTACTGCAGGTGGACGAGCGTGCCGCCCGGCTGGTCAGCGAGGCGGTCGCGGCGGCCAAGGCAGCGCCGCCGGCCGATCCGGCCGATGCCCTGACCGACGTCTGGGCGGACGGGGGTGCCCAGTGGCGGAACTGAGCTACCGGGACGCGGTGGCCGAAGGAATCGCGCGCGAGATGCGCCGCGACCCGCTGGTGGTCTGCCTCGGCGAGGACATCGGGGCGGCCGGCGGGGTGTTCAAGACCACCGTCGGGCTGTTCAAGGAGTTCGGCCCGGAGCGGGTGTGGGACACCCCGATCTCCGAGCAGGCGATCGTCGGGGCGGCGATGGGTGCGGCCATGACCGGGCTGCGACCGGTCGCCGAGATCATGTTCTCGGACTTCCTGGCCTGCTGCTGGGACTACCTGGCCAATGAGATCCCGAAGGTCAGATACATGACCGGTGGGCAGGTCACGGTGCCGCTGGTGGTTCGCACCGCGAACGGCGGCGGCTTGGGCTTCGGCGCGCAGCATTCGCAGGCGGTGGAGAACTGGGCATTCGCGGTACCGGGTCTGAAGATCGCCGCGCCGTCCACGCCGGCCGACGTGGTCGGGCTGATGGGGGCCGCGATCCGCAGCGACGACCCGGTCGTGTTTTTCGAGCACAAGGGTCTGCTGGCCAGCAAGGGCGAGGAACCGCCACCGGACCACGTGGTGCCGCTCGGCGAGGCCGCGGTCCGGCGCCAGGGCACGGACGTCACCCTGGTGGGGCTGGCTTCGACCGTGCCGATCGCGCTGTCCGCGGCCGAGGCGCTGGAGCGCGACGGAATCTCCGCCGAGGTGGTCGACCTGCGCTGCCTGGTGCCGCTGGACATCCGGACCGTGCTCGACTCGGTCGGGCGCACCTCCCGCCTGCTGATCGTCGAGGAGAACCCGTACCAGGGTGGCTGGGGCGGGACGGTGGCCTCGATCATGGCCGACGAGGGGTTCGAGCTGCTGGACGCCCCGATCCGCCGGGTGGCCGCCGAATGCGTGCCGCTGCCGTTCGCCGACCGGCTCGAGGACGAGGTCATCCCGACCGTCGACAAGGTAACCGGCGCGGTGCGCCGGCTCGCCGAATACTGATCCACCAACCCGGAAACAGTGCCAGGCATCCGCTAGAGGAGACAGCTCATGAGTAATCGGACGCTCATTCGCGGTGGTCACGTGCTCTCGGTCGACCCCGAGGTCGGGGATCTGCCCTCCGGCGACGTGCTCATCGAGGACGACACGATCGCCGCGGTACGGCCGCAGATCGACGCGGACGCCGAGGTCATCGACGCGAGCGGTTTCATCGTGATCCCGGGCTTCGTCGACACCCACCGGCATACCTGGGAAGCCTCGATCCGCGGCTGCGCACCGAACGCCACGCTGGACGACTACTTCGTCGAGGTGCTCGACACGTTCGCGCCGCTGTACCGGGCCGAGGACGTGTACGCGGCCAACGTGGCCGGCTCGCTGGAGTGCCTCAACGCCGGTATCACCACGCTGGTCGACTGGTCGCACATCAACAACACGCCAGACCACCCGGACGCGGCGATCCGTGGCCTGCAGGAGACCGGGATCCGAGCGCAGTACGCGTACGGCAGTGCGAACACGTCGCTGGCCGACTACTGGTTCAATAGCTCGATCGCGATTCCGGCCGACGACGTGCGCCGGATCAAGAACACCTACTTCTCCTCCGACGACGGCTTGCTGACGATGGCGCTGGCCACCCGCGGCCCGGGCTTCTGCCAGGACGACGTGGTGAAGGCCGAGTGGGGGATGGCGCGGGAGCTCGGCATCCCGATCACCGTGCATGTGGCGATGGGCCGGCTGGCCGGCCGGTTCGGCATGGTCAAGCAGCTACACGACCTCGACCTGCTCGGCTCGGACACGACCTACATCCACTGCTGCTACTTCAGCGACGAGGAGTGGGGCATGGTCCGGGACAGCGGTGGCACGATCTCGATCGCGCCACAGGTCGAGGTGCAGATGGGCCACGGCTGGCCGCCTGTGGTGAAGACGCTGGAGTACGGGCTGCGCCCCAGCCTGAGCATCGACGTGGTGACCACCGTTCCGGGAGACATGTTCACCCAGATCCGCGCCGCGTTCGGCGCCGAGCGAGCCCGGAAGAACGCGATCTTCTGGGAGGCGAACGAGCCGGCCGAGGGGCTACTGACGGCGCGGCAGATGCTGGAGTTCGCCACCATCAACGGCGCGTACGTGGCCGGCCTGGAGGACCGCACCGGATCACTGACCCCGGGCAAGAAGGCGGATGTCGTGCTGATCGACGGCCGCGCGCTGAACATAGCCCCGATCATCGACCCGGTAGCGGCGGTCACGCTGTGCGCGGATGTCTCCAACGTCGACACGGTCATCGTCAACGGCGAGGTTAAGAAGCGCGGCGGCAAGCTGCTCGCGGACGTGGACAAGGCACGCCGCGAGGTCGAGGCGTCGCGCGACTACCTGGCGGAGCAGGCGGCCGCCCGCCAGACTCAGCCCGCATGAGTCAACGGCACCTCGTCGCGCTCGAAGCAGACGCACGCTTCGAGCCGGTCGGGCGGGCGGCCGATCTGCAGCGCTGGTCGGTCGTCGACGAGACGGTTCCGGGCGCGGTGCACACCGGGTTCGGCATCTGCGCGCTGGCTCCGGGTGGATCGCTGCCGGCGCGGGTGCACTCGTACGAGGAAGCCGTGTTCATGCTGGACGGCGCGGTGGTGCTGCAGACCACGGACGGCACCCACCTGCTGCAGCCGGGGGACTACGCGCTGGTCCCGGTGGGGATGCCGCACGCCTGGCACAACGACGGGGACGTCGAGGCCCGGTGGGCCGACATGCTCGCGCCGCAGCCACGCGCCCGGCTCGGCGGAGACACCGTGCGGGTGCCGGCCACCCCGCTGGCACCGCGGTCGCCGGCGATCCCGGTCGACGTGCGCGATCCGCGGACCCGGCTGTTCGGCCACATCGAGCCGGCCAACATGGATGTCGGCAAGCAGTCCCAGGACCTGCTCGCGGCCTCGGCCAGTATGCGGACCGCAGTGCTGGTCTACAGCGGGATCACCGTGAAGATGATGGTGGACTCCGACTTGGGCGCGCAGCTGACCACCATGTTCATGGTCCAGTACGAGCCGGACGGAGTGGCCGGTCCGCACGATCACCCGTTCGAGGAGACCTACCTGTTCCTCGAGGGCGGGGCTGAGGCGCAGTTCGACGGTCAGGTTTACCGGCTCGGTCCGGGTGACGTCGCGTTCGCCGGCGTGGGCTGCGTACACGGGTTCCGTAACGTAGAGGACGGCCCGCTGCGCTGGCTGGAGACCCAGGCGCCGCAGCCACCCCGGCGGTACTCGTACCGGTTCGTCCGAGACTGGGACTACCTGCGCGCCGCTATCGGAACGATCGGGACGGACGAAGAGGAGCAGTCGTGATGTCGGAAACCGACCGGGGTGCCGTCGTGGTGATCGGCGGAACCGCCGGGATCGGCCGGGAGATCGCCAAGCACTACGCCGACAAGGGCCGGGACGTGGTGCTGACCGGCCGCGATGCCGATCGGTGCGCGAAGATCGCCGCACAGGTCGGCGGGAACACCAGCTCGATCGCCGTGGACCTGTCCCGGCCGGAGACCATCGGTGCCGCGCTGGCCGACGCCGGGCCGGTCGAACACCTGGTGCTGGCCGCGATCGAGCGCGACAACAACACCGCGGCCGACTTCAATATCGAGGGGGCTAGCTACCTGGTCACGCTCAAGCTGGTCGGCTACGTCGAAGTCGTGCATCAGCTGCTGCCCAAGATGACCCCTACCTCGTCGATCGTGGTGTTCGGCGGCCAGGCCAAGGAACGGCCCTACCCCGGCGCGGTGACCGTGGCCACGGTGAACGGCGGGGTAGTCGGCATGGTCACTGCGCTCGCCGTCGAACTGAAGCCGATCCGGGTCAACGCGATCCATCCGGGCATCGTCGGGGACAGCCCGTTCTGGCAGGAAAAGCCGCCGGAGGTGCTGGAAGGGTTCCGATCACGGACCCCGACCGGCCGGTTGGCAACCATGCGCGACGTGGTGTCCGCGGTGGACTTCCTGCTCACGAACGAGTCCGTGAACGGGCAGCATCTGGCGGTCGACGGGGGATGGCTGCTGCTGTGACCGAGCTAGCGGCCGGCGCGACGGCCGGGGACCCGGCTGAGCCGGCGGCACCGGCGGTGCCGGCGACCGTGGCCGTGGTCGGCACCGGCCGGATGGGCGCAGCCATGGCGGTCCGGCTCTCCGGCGCCGGACACCCGCTGGTCGTCTACAACCGCACCGCGTCCCGGGCCGAGGAGATGGCGGCCGACACCGGCGCCACGGTCGTCGGCACCGCCCGCGAGGCCGCGGCCGCGGCGGATGTCGTGCTGGTCTCGCTCGCGGACGACGCCGCCATGACCTCGACCTACCGGGGACCGGACGGCCTGGTCGCCGGGGTTCGCGAGCACGCGGTCGTGGTGGAGACCAGCACGGTGCACCCGGACACCGTCCGCGCGCTGGCTCCGCTAGTGGCGGATCGGTCCGCCGTACTGCTGGACGCGCCGGTGTCCGGCAGCGTTCCGGTGGTCGAGCGCGGCGAGCTGACGTTCATGGTCGGCGGCGATGCGGCGGCACTGGACCGGGTCCGGCCGATCCTCGACCGACTCGCCACCCGGATCTTCCACCTCGGCGATCAGGGCGCCGGGGCCACCATGAAGCTGGCGGACAACGCGATCGTGCACGCGCTCAACCAGGCTGTGTCTGAGGCGCTGGTGCTGGCCGAGAAGGCAGGGGTGGAACGGCATGCCGCGTACGAGGTGTTCGCGGCCAGTGCGATCGCCGCGCCGTTCGTGCTCTACAAGCGGGAGGCGTTCGAGCACCCGGAGAGCACCACACCGGCGTTCATGCTCGATCTGGTGGCCAAGGATCTGGCCTTGATCGACGAGCTGGCCGGCAGCGTCGGCGCCCGGATGGATCAGCTCGAAACGAACCGCCGGATGGTGCAGGAGGCGCTGGCCGAGGGATTCGGCCAGCGCGATCTGAGCGCGATCGCCGATCTGCTGCGCGGCTCGCCGGCAACGGACGGCAGGAGCTCGCTCGGCTGACTTTGGCACTGCGCAGCGGGCCCAGGCGGGACCCTCGGCGAGCTAGCCGCCGCTGCGGCGCCGGAAGGTCCGCTGGGTGTGCGCCGGACCGTGCGTGCCGTGAATCTTCTGACCTTTGCCCTCGCCGGCAGCGCCTTGGTCTGCCTGTTGCTGCTGCTTGCGCTCCAGCGCCTCGCGAAACTTGCGCTTGACCTCGTCGTCGTTCTCGTCCGGCTCGGGTGTGTCGTCGTGCTCGTCCGGCTCGGGTGTGGCGGGCGGCATGCTGACCTCCGGGTCTCCGGCATCGAGAGTCATCCGACAGGTACAGCCTGGCACCCCGCTCGGCCGCGAACCAACTCGATTCAGCGGCCCAGCGATGCCCAGCGACGGTCCGAGCGACGTGACCTCGGCGGACGGACCAGGCGCCGGCGTCTGGGTTAGTGGATGGTCGGCGCCACTCCGCGGCGCTCCAGCGCGCGGGCGATGATGAGTCGCTGGATTTCGCTGGTGCCCTCCCAGATCCGGTCCACCCGCAGCTCGCGAAGGAGCCGCTCGGCCACGTTGGTCCGCGTGTAGCCGCGACCCCCGAAGATCTGCACCGCGCGGTCCGCGCAGCGGTACGCGGCCTCGGAGCAGAACAGCTTGGCCATCGACGCCTTCGCATGCACCAGCTTCGGGTCGGCGCCCGTGTCGGTGAGCCGCGCCACCTCGAGCCCGAGCAGCCGGCCGGCCGCCGCGTCGGCGGCCGAGTCCGCCAGCGGAAACGAGACTCCCTGGTAGTCGAAGATCCGCTGCCCGCCTTGCCGGCGCTGGATCGCCCAGCCGGTCGCTTCCGCCAGTAGCCGCCACATCGCGCCGACGCAACGAGCCGCGATCGCCAGCCGTTCCTCGACGAACCAGGCCCGCTGCAGCTCGTCGGCGGCGCCGACCCCACCCAGCACCGCGTCATCGGAAACGCGCACGTCGGTGAACCGCAGGGTCGGATGTCCGTGCGGGTAGGTGTGGGTGAACAGCGGCTCGTCGACGACCTCGATGCCCGGGTTGTCCGCGTCGACGATGAACAGGGTTGGCAGTCGCTGGGTGCCATCCAGCGCGTTCGCCACCACGATGTGCGCGGCTGCGACATCTCCGCTGGTCACGAACCACTTTTCCGCGTTGAGCAGCCAACCGTCGCCGGCTCGGGTCGCGGTAGCGCTGATCTCGGACGGGTCGGAGCCGGCGTGTTCCTCGGTGACCGCGTACGAGATGATCATCCGGCCGTCCAGACTAGGCACCAGATAGCGCTCGATCTGTTCCGGTGAGCCCGCTTCCAGCACGTTGTAGCCGTCCGGCACCCACCAATGCAGCGCGTTCGTGGACCGGCCGTACTGCTCCTGGACCAGGAACCACTCGGTCGTCGACCAGTCCTGGCCGCCGTACTTGCGGGAGTGCCGGCCGCCGTTGAGCCCGGCCGCGATCGATGCGGCGACGATGCCACCGCGGATGTTCTCGGGTAGCCGTCCGCCGTTTCGTTCGGCCAGCTCCTCGTTCGGGATGAGCCATTCGTCGACGAACGCGCGG
>DATAFN010000187.1:0-4580 GCA_036257435.1 Actinomycetes bacterium | reverse complement strand
TCACTGCGGTGACCTGGCCGAGCGTGGCCCAGCCCTGGGCGTACATCAAGCCGCCGGCGAGCACGCAGGCCGCGACCGGGATCACGTACGCCAGCTCGACCGACGGGAACCAGACCATGCGCAGCTTGAGCGTGTACCGCTCGACGTTGTAGGCCTCGCGCAGGTCCGCCTCGCTGCGGCGGATCCGGCGATCGCCGAGCCGCAGCGCCTCGACCGTCTTGCAGCCGTCCACGGTCTCGGCCACGCTACCGTTCATCGCTGCGTAGGCGGCACGCTCCCGCAGGTACCCGGCCGGGGCGCGGCGCAGATACCACCGGGTAGACAGCGCCAGCAGTGGTACGCCGGCCAGGCACGGCAACGCAACCAGCGGTCCGACCAGGAACGTCGCGGCCAGCGTGAGCACTGTCGTCACCAGCGCGACCAGGGTCTGCGGAACCGCGAACCGCACCGTGTAGGACAGCGCGTCCACGTCTCCGGTGGTGCGCGACAGCAGATCACCGGTCCCGGCCCGCTCGACAGTGCCGAGCGGAAGCGCCAGCACTCGATCGAGGAACTCTTCACGCAGCTCGGCGAACACGGTCTCGCCAAGCGCATACGAGGTGTACTGCGCAAGTCTGGTCAGCAGCGTCTGCAGGATCAGCGCCCCGGCCAGGATCAGCGCGACCATGTCGATGTACCCAGTGGTGGTGCCCGTGCTAACTGCGTCGACCAGGTCGCCGATCAGCCGCGGTGCGGCCAGCCCCGCCATCGTGGCCAGCGCGTAACAGGTCAGCGACCAGGTCAGCGCCTTCTTGTGCCGTCGAAGCAGCACGCCGGCATGCGCCCGCACGTCGCGGGCACTGCCGACCGGCAGCTTGGCACTCACTCGTCCTCCCCGCTGCGCTCGTCGGACTCGCTCGCGAGGGCGCTCTGCTTCTGGATTCGCTCGCTCCGCTCGCTCACCTAGTCCTCCTCCCCTCTGATCACCGTCTCGCGATAGCCGGCGTGCTCGGTCAGTAGCTCGCGGTGCGGCCCGGTGGCGACCACCCGGCCGCCGAGCAGCAGAGCGACCCGGTCGACCCGGTCGAGCACCAGCGGGCTGGTGGTCATGACCACGGTGGTCCGGCCCGCCCTGGCCGCGCGCAGGCGATCGGCGATGCGTGCCTCGGTGTGCGCATCCACCGCGCTGGTCGGCTCGTCCATGATCAGGATCTCGGGATTGGCCAGCAATGCCCTGGTCAGCGCGAGCCGCTGGCGCTGACCACCGGAGAACGATCGGCCGCGTTCCTCCACCTCGCTGTCCAGCTCGTCCGGCAGTGCGTCCAGCACGTCCTCGGCCGCGGCGGCGTGGATCGCGGCGTGGATGGTCGCGTCGTCCGTGTGGCCGGTCGGATCGAGCTCCTCGCGTAGCCGCCCGGTGAACAGCCGCGGCTCGGTGTCGTGCAGCAGGATCCGCTGCCGCACGGTGTCCAGCGCGAGCTCGTCCAGCCGCACCCCGCCGAGCATGGCGTCGGTCTCAGCGGTCAGGCTCAACCGGGCTGCCAGCGCGCTGGACTCCTCCGGCACCGCGGACACCACCGCGGCGAGCTGCCCGGCCGGCACCACCAGCCCGGAGGCCGGATCGGCCAGCTCGGCCCGCGAACCCGGCGGGGTCGCCGGCTCGGCCGCGGAGCGCAGCTCGGGCTCCAGCCGTAGCACCCGGACCACCCGGCCGGCCGCGACCAGGCCGCGGGTCAGCTTCTGGACCGCCTCGACAGTGGTACGCAGCGGCAGTACCAGGAACGCCGCGTACCCATAGAACGCGACCAGCTCGCCCGGACTGAGCTCGCCTTGCACCGCCAGCCTCGCCCCGAGCCAGGTGACGAACACGACCAGCAGCCCGGGAAAGAAGACCTGAGCGGACTCCAACGTGGCCTGCATCTGGCCGACCTTCAGCCCGGCCCGGCGGACCTGCTGAGACGCGTCCGCGTATCGCGCCGCGAAGGTCGCCTCGCCGCCGATCCCGCGCAGCACCCGCAGCCCGGCCACGGTGTCCGACCCGATCGTGGTCAGCCGGCCGACCAATTCACGCGAGGCGGCCTCCCGCCGCTGCAACGGTCGGAGCAGTGGCAGCACCGCAACCATGAGCCCCGGCACTGCCACCAAGACGATCACGCCGAGCGTCAGCGAGGTCGTCATCAGGATCAGCGCGACGATCACGAAGCTGACGATTGCACCGGCGAACCGCGCGCTGATGTCGAACACCGAGCCCACCCGGCCCATGTCGCTGGCCCCGATCGCGACGATCTCGCCGGTGCTGACCTGCCGGGTCAGCGAGCCGCCGAACCGGGACACATGCCGGACCACCAGCTGCTCGGTACGGAACGACGCGGTCAGCCAGTTGGTCACCGCCATGTAGTGCCGAGCCGAGCCGGCCGCCGCCTGTAGCACGCCGAGCCCCAGCAGCACCAGCGACCAGCGCACCAGCGCGGCCGTGTCACTCGCCGCGACGCCCTCGTCGATGGCCTTGCCGAGCGCCGCGGGGATGAGCGCCTGCGCCGGCATCCACAGCACGCCGCAGATCATCCCGACGGTGAGCAGCCCCCACTGGCCCTTGGCGATCCACAGCAGGAAGCGGGCCGGTGACCTGAGATCAGGGCGGCCTGGATCGGTAAGGGGCATGGCGGGCACGGCCCACTACGGTAAGCGCTGGGACCATGATCAATACAATGGTTTTCGGCCGGTCAGCCCGGTCTGGACAGCCGATCCGCCGGTGCGCGATAGTCGGCCTCCGGCCCCGATCCGACAGGACACCACGTGAACGACATCGCTCGCCAACTCGGACAGGTGGGACTCCCGGAGCCGGTCTCGGCGTTCGCGGCCCGGCAGTGGGACGACGTGATCGTGGGCGGCGGCCACAACGGGCTGGCCTGCGCCGCGTACCTAGCCCGGGCCGGACGGCGGGTCCTGGTGCTGGAACGCCGGGATCGCATCGGTGGCGCGTGCACGCTGGAGCAGCCGTTCTCCGATCCGGGCTACGTCATGTCGCCGTGCGCGTACGTGGTCGGACTGCTCGATCAGCGCGTCATCGACGAGCTCGAGTTGAAACGGCGCGGCCTGTCGGTGTTCGTCGCCGACCCGAACCTGTGGGCGCCGTTCGAGGACGGCACCAGCTTCGGCCAGTGGCTGGACGAGGAACGGACGCTGGACGGGCTGCGCGCGCTTGGCGTCGCCGAGCGCGACATCGCCGGCTACCAGGCCTACGAGAAGGTCTTCGACGACATCCGGCTCAAGCTGCGCACCGGACCGCGCGATGCGTGGGAGGGCCCGTCGCCGAGCCGGGCCGAGCTGGAAGAACTGCTCGACCATGACCAGTGGCTGTCCGACATCGTGTTCTCCGCATCCATCGCCGACGTCCTCGACCATTACGTCACCGATCAGCGGCTGAAGGACGCGCTGTACGGCCAGGGCGTGATCGGCGCCTATGCCGGGCCGTACGACTGGGGCACGGCATCGGTCAAGCTCATGCACTTCATGGGCGACACCGAAGGGCAAGGACCGGTGTGGGCCTACGTGCGGGGCGGCATGGGCATGGTGAGCTTCGCGATCGCGGAGGCGGCGGTCGAGGCGGGCGCGGTGATCTGCGCCGGCACTCCGGTCGCCGAGATCATGCCCGGTGCGGGGGTACGGCTGGAGGGCGGCGAGTTCATCGCGGCGCGCAACGTCATTTCGAACGCCGACCCGAAGCGGGCGCTCGGTCTGATCCCTTCCGACCAGGTGCCGACCGCGGTGCGGGATCGCATCGACGCCTGGCAGGTGCGCTCGCCGGTGGTGAAACTGAACGCGGCGCTGCGGGCACTGCCGGACTTCACCGCCGCCCAGGGCGAGCGGTACCCGTTCTTCTCGATGATCTCGGTCACGCCGGGGCTGGATGCCGCCCAGGCGGCATTCGAGGACTGCCGACGCGGCATCCCGAACGCCGGCTACGGCGAGATCTACTTCCAGACCGGGTACGACCCGTCGTCCGCGCCGGAGGGCAAGCACCTGATGAGCGTGTTCGGCCAGTACGCGCCGTACCAGCTAGCCGGCGGCGACTGGGACTCGCAGCGCGACGCCATCGCTGCGCAGTTCTTCGATTTGATCAGCCGGTTCGCACCGAACATCGCCGACTGCGTCGAGGAGTACGAGGTGCTGGGTCCGCCGGATATCGAGTCGAAGATCGGGCTCACCGGCGGGCACATCTTCCAGGGCGAGACGATGCCCGACCAGATGTGGGAGCACCGGCTGACTCCCGACATCGGAATCGACGGTTTCTGGCTGTGCGGCGCGGCCACCCATCCGGCCGGCTCGGTCATCGCGCTCAACGGACGCAACGCGGCCGCCGCGATCCTCGTCTCTTCAGCGAGCTGACCGCGCTTCTGCTTGGAGTACCGATGACCGCCGGCCGTCCGGTCTGGACTGGGTCCGTCCACGACGGCTTCGCCGATTGGGTGCGCAGGTTTGCCGCCGACGCGCGAACTCGGGCGGTCCACGGCGATCCGGACTGGACAGTGGGTGCCGCGCTCAGCCCAGCGCTGGTTTGCAGCATCCAACGATTCCAGGTCGGCGAGTCGGGTGACGGC
>DATAFN010000184.1:0-1695 GCA_036257435.1 Actinomycetes bacterium | reverse complement strand
GGCGCAGGACCCGGCGCCACATCCGGTACCGGCGGCAGCGGAGCGGCATCCGGTTGCTCGAGACCCTCGGCCGCACCTTGCTCCACCGCGTTCTCCACGTTGCTCGCGAACCTGGCCAGCAGCCGATCGACCGCACCCTCGACCGCGACGCCACCGTTATCGGTGACCGGTCCGGTGACCGCGAACTCGGCAGTGATCGACACCACCGAACCGCTGCCGTTCGCCGACCCGACGGTGACCTCGACATCGGCCTTGAGCGTGCCGGCCCCCCGGGTCTGGCTGCCCTCGAGCTGGGCGGCGAGCACGCCAGTTGCCTCGTCCTTGGCGATGAGCTGGGCAGTGCCACGATAAGTGGCCGACGTCGAACGGACGCGCAACTTGAGGCTGCCGGAGCAGGACCGCGCCCCGATGCCGGTGATCTCGGCGCCCGGTACCCAGCCCAGCGCCCGGTCGGCATCCGCGAGCAGCCGCCACACCACCGCGGCCGGAACCGGCAGCGTGAACTCGTAATGCGTACGCATCGTGCCTCCTCGTCACCGAACGCGCCCATTCTGCCCGCATTGGGAGGCGCCGGGAATGCGCTAGAAGCGGCGCGCCGAGGCGCGCAGTACCGCACGCGGGGTTAGCCGTGCGGCCGCGGCCAACACCCGGTACCGCGTCGTCGGCACCGAGACGACCCGCCCCCGGTTCAGATCCCGTAGCGCCTCCTCGGCGACCCGAGCCGGGTCCAGCCAGAGGAAGCTGGGGATGGCGTCACGCCGGACTCCGGCCCGGCTCTGGAGCTCGGTCCTAGTGAAACCGGGCAGCAGCGCCATTGCCCTGACGCCGGTGCCGCGCAGCTCGGCGGCCAGGCCCTGGCTGAACGAGGTGACCCACGCCTTGGCCGCGCCGTAGGTTCCGTACGGCACCTCGCCCGCGATCGAGGACACGTTGATGACCGCCCCATGGCCGCGCTCGATCATTCCGGGCAGCGCGGCGTGGGTGAGCCTGAGCACGGCCCTGACCAGGACGTCCAGCATCTGCTCCTGCTCGGCCACGGTGGTCCGGGCGAACCGCTTCCCCAGCGTGAAGCCGGCGTTGTTGACCAGCAGGTCGATCGGTTTCTCGCTGGCACGCAGCCGTTCCTCCACCCGGCCCCGTGCCATCGGGTCGGTGAGGTCGGCCGGCAGCACCTCGGCCGCGACCCCGTGCTTCTCGGTGGCCGACTGCGCGACCACGGCCAACCGCTGCTCGTCCCGGGCGACCAGGACAAGGTCGTGCTTGCGCGCCGCCAGCGCCGCCGCGAACGCCGCGCCGATGCCGGAGCTGGCGCCGGTGATCAGTGCCGTGCTCATGACCGGGCTCCGGTGGCGGTGACGGTCAGGCTGTCCGTGCCGAGATCCAGGTCGACCAGCACCGTGTCGCCGTCGGTGACCTCACCGGCCAGCAAGGCGCGGGCCAGGTTGTCACCGATCGCGCTCTGCACGAGCCGCCGCAACGGCCTGGCCCCGTACGCCGGGTCGAAGCCGGTCAACGCCAGCCACTCCCGGGCCGCCGGCGTCACGGCCAGCGTCAGCCGCCGCTCCGCCAGCCGCCGGGCCAGCGCCGCCATCTGGATCTCCACGATCTCCGCCAGCTCGCCGATGCCGAGCGCGTCGAAGACGACGACGTCGTCCAGCCGGTTCACGAACTCCGGCTTGAACGCCTGGCGCACCA
>DATAFN010000159.1:0-23120 GCA_036257435.1 Actinomycetes bacterium | reverse complement strand
GCCCGAGGCGCTCTTGTTGGTGCCGGTCGGCCTGCTGCTAGTCATCACCGCCGCAAATCTCGCGATCCCGTTCACCGCGCTCTGGCGCGGACTCTCCTACGCTCTTCTGGGAGGCACCATGACCGACGTAGACTCCGCCGGCCCGTCGGAGGCGGACCTGCGCCGAGCGCTGACCATTCACGCGACGGTCTTCGGCGTCCTGAACGGGTTCCTCATCCTCATCTGGGCGCTGACGACCCCGGGGGACTACTTCTGGCCCATCTGGACCTTGCTGCCGCTCGGACTGATCCTTGCCGTGCATGGGTGGGTCACCCTGCTGCAGGTGCGGCCGTCGATCTGGCCGGCGCGGCTGGGGCCCGCGCTCGGAATTCACGCCGGCGTGTCCGCGCTGGTTGTCATCTTCCTCACGCTGATCTGGGCGGTGACGACGCGGAGCTACTTCTGGCCGATCTGGCCCGCACTCGGGCTCGGCATCGCGGTTGTGCTGCACCTGATCATCGTGTTGATGACTCCGTCCGACCGCACTGCGATGGAGAACCGGATCGAGGAGCTGACGAGCACTCGCGCCGGCGCGGTCGACGCCCAGGATGCCGAGCTGCGCCGGATCGAGCGGGATCTGCACGACGGCGCGCAGGCCAGGTTGGTAGCGCTCGGCATGAGCCTGGGGCTGGCCGAGCAGCGGCTGGATGCCGACCCGGACGAAGCTCGGCAGCTGCTCGTCGAGGCCAAGCTCGGCGCTCGGGAGGCGCTGGAGGAGTTGCGCGATCTGGCCCGCGGCATCCACCCGCCGGTCCTGGCCGATCGTGGACTCGGCGCCGCGGTTACCGAGCTCGCGGCGCGGTCGCCGATCGAGGTGAGCGTGTCGGTCGTCGGCGAGCGGCCGCCGGCGGCCGTCGAGAGCGCCGCCTACTTTGTCACGGCCGAAGCGCTGGCGAACGCGACCAAGCACGCCGGCGCCCAGCACGTGGAAATCCGGATCGCGCGCCGCAGCGACAACCTCTCGGTCGAGGTCAGGGACGACGGGCCGGGCGGCGCCGATCCGTCCGGGGCCGGCCTGACCGGACTGCGCCGGCGGGTCGAAGCGCTGGACGGGCGGCTGATCGTGGACAGCCCGGCCGGCGGGCCGACCGTAATCCGCGCGGAGCTGCCGTGCGCGTCGTGATCCGGGCGGAGCTGCCATGCGCGTTGTGATCGCCGAGGATCTCGCCCTGCTCCGCGACGGCTTAAGCCGGCTGCTGCGCGACAACGGGTTCACCGTGGTCGCCGCCGTCGCTAACGGACCCGACCTCGTCGACAGCGTCCTCCGCGAGAAGCCCGAGGTCGCGATCGTCGACATCCGGCTACCGCCCACGTTCTCCGACGAAGGGCTGCGCGCGGCAATCGAGATCAGGAAGCAGACGCCGGATACCGCGATCCTGGTGTTCTCGCAATACGTCGAGCAGACCTACGCCGCCGAGCTACTCGCCGACGGCCGCGGTGGCGTGGGCTACCTGCTCAAGGACCGGGTCTTCGACGTGGCCGAGTTCATCGAGGCGGTTCGCCGGGTCGGTGAGGGTGGCACGGCCCTCGATCCGCAGGTGGTCGCCCAGCTGTTCGCCCACCGCCGCCAAGGCAGCCGGCTCGACCAGCTGACCGCGCGCGAGCTGCAGGTGCTCGGGCTCATGGCCGAAGGCAGGTCGAACGCCGGCATTGCCGAGTCCCTGGTGCTGACCATCGGCGCGATCGAGAAGCACATCGCCAGCATCTTCACGAAACTGGACCTGGCCGTGTCCGAAAGCGATCACCGGCGCGTACTCGCGGTGCTCGCCTATCTGCAGCGCGACGACGCGCCGTCGTGAGCGCGGCGGACGCCGTGACAGTCGGGGATCATTGCCGGCGCTGAGGCCCGGCTGTTCTCCGACTGACGTCGCCGCCTGGCCTCGGCGCCGGCTGAGCTCCCAGCTTCCGCACCTCCTTGGTTCAGCCGGTTCAGCCGGTTCGGCTGGTTCTGCTATTTCTGCCCGCTCTGCTAGTTCTGCGTGATGGAGACGTTGTCGACGCCGGCCTCGACCAAGCTCGCGGTCGACGCGTCGGCGGCCTCGATGAGGATTCGCACGCTCTGGCCGGCGAATCCGGAGATGTTGGCCGAGCCGACCGTCCAAGTGCCGTCCACGTCGGTCGCCGCCCCGACCCGGCTGAGCACGGTTTGGGTTGTCGATCCGACCACGCGTACCCGCAGGAAGTCCGCGCTGGACGAGTTGCTCCCATGCGCGAGATACCAGGACAGCGACAACGTCAGCGTCCCCGTGGACGGCATCGAGATCAGCGGCGACCGGACCGAGGTGACCCCGCCATCGATGTCGAACGCGCCCGCGCTGGACCCGGCCAGCCGACCGGTGACCAGGTCGTTGCTCCCGCTGACCGTGGTGCCGAGCTGCTTGGCCCCACTGGAGGTGGTCGGCTCCGGGTCGCCGCGCTCCCACTGGCCCGTGGTCGCGGTGTCGGTGCCGCTCGGGTTGGTGGTCCACCCGGTCGCGGTCTCGAAGTTGTCCGAGTAGACGGTGGTACCGGGCGGGCCGCCGCAGTACTGCGCCTGCTTGCCGATGACCCGGTACGGGCAGTCCGCGTAGTCCATCAGCAGTAGTACGGCCGCCCGGTTACGGCTGGTCTGCGCCGGTATCACCTCGTCCGGCGGGTAGAACCCGGGGCTGTCGACGGGGAACATCTCGAACGTCCACCCGAAGATCCGCTGATTCCCCCACAGCCAGTCGGCGATGGTGCCGTCGGCGATGTAGAGATCGCTCGCCTGTTCCGGGGTATAGCCGTTGGTGGCCGCCATCTGCTGGCCGAGCGTCGCGAACGTGTTCCGGTCGTCGAGCGTCAGCCCGGGCGCGGTGTTGCTGAACGTGTAGCCGTACGGCCACAGCACCAGCTCGCCGTAGGTGTGCCAGTCGATGCCCACCTTGATCTGCTGCACGCCGCCGACCACCCGGCTGCGCACGAAGTTCGCGATCGCCGCCACCTCGGGGGCGGACTCCGGCGACGCACCGCGGTAGGTCTCGCTGGAGAAACTGCCGGACGAGCCGCCGCAGCAGCCCCACTGGTGCGCCCAGTTCCGGTTCAGGTCGGTGCCGACGAACGAGCTGCCCGGGTTCGGCTGCCGGTTCTTCCGCCAGCTGCGGTACGAGCCGGTGGCGATGTCGTACTCGCCGCCATCCGGGTTCAGATCGGGCAGGATCCAGATCTCCCTGGTGTTCACCAGGTTCGTGATCTGGGGGTCCGAGCCGTAGTTGTCCGTGAACAGGTCCATCAGGTAGACGGCCATCTCGACGGTCAGGTGCTCGCGCGCGTGCTGATGCGCGGTGAACAGGACCTCTGGCTCGGCCTCGTCGGTCGCCACATTGTCGCTGATCTTCACCGCCATCAGGTCGCGGCCCTGGTACGAGCTGCCGACGCTGATCTTCCGCGCGATGCTCGGGTGCTGGGCGACCACTTCGTTGACCTTCGCGGTCAGCTCCGGATAGTCGTGGTAGTTCGAGTCCGCGGGCGGGAACAGGCTGGGCCCGACGCCGACACCGGGCCTCCTCGTGGCGGAGTCGGGTGCGATCGCGGTCACCCGATAGCCAAGCCGCTGGATCGCCTTCGCCTCCCCGGCGGTGGCGGTCACGATGACGCCCCCGGCCGCCACCCTGTCGATGGCCGCGCCGGTCCGCGCCACCGCGCTGCGGGCCTCCTTCGTGCTCGGGCCAGCCACTCGGTACTGGCCGCTGGATGCCGGTCCGGTGGCGCGGGCACCGAACGATGCCGACGCGTCCGTTCCGGCAGCGGCTATGGCCAAGGCCACCACCGATAACCCGATTGCCAATCTGCGCGCTGTCACAGCTGCCTCCCCGATGCCTCCCCCGACCGCCGGGCTCGGCGTTCGCCGGTCCCTTTGCCGCGGAGCCTCGGCGCGCTCCGGCAGTCGATCAATAAGCCGGTCGGGTGAACGTCAACTCTGGAGATCGATCACCTCGATGAGCAGGGCCTTCGGGTATGAACTCTGATATTTCCGGGATTGGGCGGCCACCGGCCCATCGGGCCGGGTCGGGCCAGGCGATAATCTCGGGCTGATGCAGGACACCGTACGCGGTTTGCAGTTCACGGTCCGGGTTCGCGGTCCGCGCGAGGGCGAACCGGTGCTGCTGCTCCACGGCTTCCCGCAGAATGCCGGCATGTGGGACCGGGTGACACCGATCCTGCACGAGGCCGGGCTGCGCACGATCGCACCGGACCAGCGCGGCTACTCCCCCGGCGCCCGGCCGGCCGTGGTCGCCGCCTACCGGATCAGCGAGGGCGCGGCCGATGCGGTGGCTCTACTGGACGCGGTCGGCGCCCGCAGCGCGCACATCGTCGGGCACGACTTCGGCGCGCTCGTGGGCTGGCGGCTGGCGGCCACCTGTCCGGATCGGGTGCGCACGTTCACCGCCGTGTCGGTGCCACATCCGGCGTCGGTCGTGGCCGCGGCGCACGAGGATCCGGATCAGCGGCAGCGCTCGGCCTACATCAAGCTGTTCCAGGAGGCAGGCAAGGCCGAGACGCTACTGCTGGAGCGCGGCGCCGCCCGTCTGCGGGCGATGTTCGGGGATCTGCCGCCGGACCGCATCGACGACTACGTCCGGCCGCTGCTCGAGCCGGGTGCGCTGACCGCGGCGCTGAACTGGTACCGCGCGCTGGGCACCGACGGCCCGACCGGTCCGGCGCTCCGGCCGACCACGTTCGTCTGGGGCGACCAGGACGTCGCGATCGGCCCGACAGCCGCGCACGGTTGCGGGCAGTGGGTCAACGCCGACTTCGAGTTCGTGCCGCTGGTCGGCGCGAGTCACTGGCTCGCCGACGAGGAGCCGGCCGAGCTGGGCCGGCTGGTGCTGGCCCGGATCAGGGCCACCGGAGTGGCCCAATGACCGCGAAACCGTTCGCCTCCTCGGCCGATCTCACCGATAAGACCGAGACGCTCGAGGTGCTCGTCGATGGTGTCTATGCGCTCACCGCGGAGGGTGACCCGAACGTGGGCGCGGTGGAGGGCAGCGACTTCCTGGTCTGCATCGAGGCCAGGGCGACCCCGGTGGCCGCAGCGGACTGGCTGGCCAAGCTGCGCAACCACACCGACAAGCCGGTGCGCTACCTGGTCCTCACCCATTACCACGCGGTGCGCACGCTCGGCGCTTCGGCGTTCGAGGCCGGCTCGATCATCGCGCACGACCAGACTCGGCACCTGATCGCCGAGCGAGGCCGGCAGGACTGGGAGTCCGAGCTCGCCCGGATGCCGCGGCTGTTTCGCGAGCCCTCGTCCATTCCCGGCCTGACGTGGCCGAGCATCACGTTCTCCGATCGGCTGACGATCCCCCTCGGCGGCGACCGGGGAGACCTGGTGCTCGCCTACTGCGGCCGCGGCCACACCGCCGGCGACCTCGTCGCCTGGCTGCCGGCGCAGCGCATCATGTTCGCCGGTGACCTGGTCGAGACCAAGGCCGCGCTGTACACCGGTGATGCGTTCCACCTGGACTGGTCGACGGGCACGCTCGACCGGGTCGCCGGGTTCGGCGCGGAGGCGATCATCGGCGGTCGAGGCGCGGTGGCACGCGGCCGTGACGCGGTCGACGCGGCGATCGCGCAGACCCGTGACTTCCTGCGCGTTATGCGGGCAGAGGTCGGCACGGTCCACGCGGGCGGCGGCAGCCGCCGGGACGCGTTCGCGGCCACCCATGCCGCGCTCGCCCCCACCTACGGCCGCTGGCCAATCTTCGAGCACACGCTGCCGTTCAACGTGGCCCGGTTGTGGGACGAGCTGGACGGCATCGACTGGCCCCGGATCTGGACCGCCGAGCGCGATCGCGAAGTCTGGGCGGAGTTGCAGGAGTGATCGCTGCACCGGTCCAGCCGGTGGCGATCATCGGTGCCGGGCCGGTGGGCCAGAGCGCCGCGCTGCTACTGGCCCGTTGGGGTATCCCTTCCGTGCTGCTCGACCAGCGCGCCGCCCGGGACCGGGTCGGGTCCAGGTCGATCTGCCAGCAGCGGGAGGTGCTCGACATCTGGGCCGCGGTCGGGGCCGGGCAGCAGATCGCCACGGAAGGCGTCACCTGGCGAACCGCGCGCACCTACTACCGCGATCGCGAGCTGTTCAGCCTCACGCTGGCCGATCCCGGCAGGTCACCGTTCCCGCCGTTCGTGAACATCTCGCAGTCCCGCACCGAGGAGGTCCTGGACGCCCGGATCGCCGCCGAACCCCTGATCGAGCCGCGCTGGTCGCACCGCGTCGTCGGCATCGAGTCGGACCCGGACGAGGTAACGCTGCGCTGCGCGACCCCGGCCGGTCGGGTCGCGATCCGCGCTCCGTACGCGGTGGCCTGCGCCGGCGCGCACGGCGACCTGGTCAGATCCGAGCTCGGCGTCGACTTCGCCGGCGACAGCTTCACCGACCGGTTCCTCATCTGCGACATCGCCGCCGAGCTCCCGGGCTGGGAGCGGGAGCGCCGGTTCTACTTCGATCCAGCGTGGAACCCCGGTCGGCAGGTGTTGATCCATCCGTGCCCGGACAGTACGTACCGCATCGACTGGCAGGTACCGCCGGACTTCGATCTGGCCGCCGAGGAACGCAGCGGCGGACTCGACCGGCGGATCCGGGCGATTCTGGGCGACGTCGCCTACCGGCTGCTGTGGCGCACCGATTACCGCTTCCATGCCCGCTGCGTCGACCGGATGCGGGTCGGCCGGGTGCTGCTGGCCGGTGACTGCGCGCATCTGGTGGCGCCGTTCGGCGCGCGCGGGCTGAACTCGGGCGTGCAGGATGCGGAGAACGCTGCCTGGAAGCTCGCGTTCGTGCTACGCGAGTGGGCGCCGTCCCGGCTGCTCGACAGCTACCACACCGAGCGGCATGCCGCTGCGGTGGAGAACCTAGACGTGACCAGCACCACGATGCGTTTCCTGGTGCCGCCGACCGAGGCCGACCGGGCGCACCGGGTCGACGTGCTGGAGCGGGCGCTAAGCGATCCGGCAGTGGTTCGGGAGGTCGACTCGGGCCGGCTGGCGGAGCCGTTCTGGTACCCGGACTCGCCCCTGACCACGCCGGATCCCAGCCGCCCGGTTCCGGCCCGGCCGCCGCGCGGTGCCATCCCACCGGTCGCCCCCGGCGTGCTGGTACCAGATCTGCCGCTGCGATCCGGCCATCCGGACGGCGCCCGGCTACGGGAACTGGTCCGGGACGGGTTATTGGTACTGACCGCGAACCGGGCACCGGACCCGGATCTGACCGCCGGTTGGGCCCGGTCCGTGACCGCGGCACCGATCCGGGCCTATCCGATGGGTGCGCTCTCCGCTGAGCTGGAACCGCTGCTCGGTGCGCGGCCGGGCGAGGCTTGGCTGATCCGGCCGGACGGCCACCTCGCGGCCGTGGTCGAGGCCGGCGATCAGCGCCTGCTGGCTATGGCGATCCGTCGATGTCTGGCGCTGCCAGCGCCCGATTGAGCTCAGCAGCCGTCGGCGGGTCGGCGCCCGGCCGGGCACAGGTGAGCGCGGCAGCGGTCGCCGCCGCGGTCAGGATCCCGGTCAGCTCGGAGGGCGCGACACCGCCCGCTGGCCAGCCGTCACCCAGTCGGCCGGCGCCGTAGAGGCCGGCCAGCAGTGCGGCCGTGAACGCGTCGCCCGCGCCGACCGGGTCGACCACGCGGACCGGTCGGGCCGGCACGGTGATCATCCCCGCTGCGGTGAGCGCGACGCATCCCAGTTCGCCCCGGGTGATCACAACCAGGGCTGGGCGACCAGTCAGCCAGCGGTTGGCGATCGCCACCGGATCACTGCCCGGGTACAGCCACGCCAGGTCGGCGGCGCTGGCCCGGACCAGATCCGCGTGCGCGACCTGACGATCGACCCTGGTCCGCTCGCGCATCCGGTCGGCCAGCAGCGCCGGCCGGATATTCGGGTCGTAGCTGACCGTCACGCCCGCGGCGCCGGCCCGGGCCATTACCGCGTCGACTTCGAACCGGCCGGGCGCGAGCGCGGCGGCCAGCGAGCCGGTGTGTAGCGCGATCGCGTCCGTTGGTAGCACGACCGAACCGATCTCCCAGCTCAGCGTGAAGTCGTAGCCGGGCTCGCCGGAGGCGTCGAACGACACGGTCGCGACGCTGGTCGGCCCCTCGCCGGCTGCGCGGTTCAGCATGGTCACGCCGGCTTCAGCCAGGTGCGCGGCCACCAGCCGGCCATGCTCGTCCGCGCCGAGGCCGGTCGCGAGCGTCGCCGGAATGCCGAGCCGGGCCAGTCCAACGGCGACGTTGGCCGGACTGCCGCCGGGCCGAGCCCGCGCCGGCTGACCAGCGGCCGGCGGCACCACGTCGACCAGCGCCTCCCCCACCACGAAGATCCGCAGCAGCGTCATCGCGCTCCGATGGCACGGATTGGGCGTACCGATAGGTGGTACAGATGGTATGGGCCCATGGTACGGTCCAAGTCATGGCGACGCAGAAGATCACTATAACGATCGACGAGGGGGTGCTCGAGGACGCGGCCGAGATGGCCGCCCAGCGCGGGCTCAGCCTGTCGACCTGGATCAGCCACTGCACCCACAAGCACACCTATCGGGAGGCGCTGGCCGACGCGCAGGCGCATCGCGCCCAACTGCGCGCCAGCGACCCGAACTACGGCGCGTGGCAGACCCAGCTGCTTGCCCAGCAGCGCGAGCGTGCCCGGCGGCTCGTGGACGAGCGCACGGGAGCATAGGTGCCCGACCAGCTTCCCGAGATCAGCTTCGGCGACATCTGGGTGCACCTGACCGCGGGCACGAAACTGCCCTATCTAGTGGTCAGCGGCGAGACCTACAACGCATTGGACGAGGACAACGCGATCGTGGTGCCGGTCCGGCCGGGTAGCGATCCGCGCGCGGTCGTCGAGGAGCACCTGCCGGATGTCGGGGTAGCGCAGCTCGACCGGCTACAGAGCCTGTCCCGATCCAGCATGATCGAGAAGATCGGCGAGCTCGGAATCGACCGGCACGGCGCCGTGACCCGGCGGCTGCGCAACCTGATCGGCGTCTAACGGCCTTGATCGGCGGTAGGCGGCTCCGATCGTCTAACTGTCCTGGTCGTGAGCTGTCGATGCCCGATCCGCTATCCGCGCCGCCAGGACAGCCCGGCTACCTCCGGTCCGGTGTAAGCAAGGATCGCCGTGCCGAAGGTGCCCACCCACATCCGGCGCAGCCGGAGCGTGCCGGCCTCCGCTGCCCGCCGTATCCGTTCGGTGAGCTCGTGCACCGCCTGGGCGCCGGGCGGGCCGAGCACCAGCACGTCCACCCCGGCCCCGCTGTCGGCGGCGCAGCGCGCGACCATCCGACCAGCGGCGGCGCCAAAGCTCGCCGCCGGTCGCAACGGCCGGATCGCACCGGCGCGCAGCTCGAACATGAACTGCAGCCCGGCTCGGCGAGCGGCCGCCGCGGCCAGACCGGGCATCCGCCCACTGCGCACCAGTCCGTCCAGCGTCGGTAGGCAGCCGACCAGCCGTACCTGCGGCACCGCGGCCCGGGCGGCGGCGGCCACCTCATCGAGCCCGGCACCGGATCTGGCTCGCTCCGCCGCGGCGAGCGCGACCAGGCCCTGCCCACCGGCGGCGGTGCCGCTGTCCACCACCAGCACCGGCGGTCCGGTCGCCCCAGTGGCTCCGGCGGCGATGACGGCAGCGGCATGCGTGCTGCTCAGCGCCTCGGCAACGGTAACGATCACGGCACCCTCGACGCCGGCGCCCATACTGGCGAGCGCGCGCAGGAACTCGCTAGGCGGCGGGCCGGACGTCGTGATCCGACCCGATCCGGACAGCAGCGTGGGCAGGTCGACGTCCGTGTCCCGGTAGGCGCGGCCACCGGCCACGATGGTCAGCGGCACCAGCCCGACCCCCCACTGGCTGGCGAGCTCGGGACTGAGCGCCGCCGCGGTGTCGGTGAGCACGGCCACCGTCATCGCGGGGTGTCCCGGACCAGCAGCCCGCCGGCAAGCACGACCAGCCCGGCGCTGCCGAGCACGACCTGGGCCGGTTCCAGGGATATCCACCAATCGACTGCCGGGGCCAGATCCGCGGCTACCCCGGCGGCGAGCGCCGCCAGCGCGAGTACCGCGCGAACAGTCGCGTGCACCGCGGCGAACGCCAGGTCGCGTTCGCCCGGCCGCAGCCACTGCTGCAGCACCCCGGTGCTCGCCAGCAGCGTGACGGTCGCCGTCGCGCCGAACAGGATCGAGCCCAGCAGCGCCATCGTGGTGCTCCCGGTGCTGCTCATCATGGTGATGGTCAGGCCCTGCAGGACCGCGCCGGTCCGCACCCGGCGCAGCGGCGGCCATCCCGCCGGCGTGCCGCGCAACAGCAGCCCGAGACACCCCCCGACGCCGAAACCGGCAATCATCAGCCCGAACTGGACCGGGCTGGAATGTAGCACCTGCTGGACGTAGAGCACGCCGACCGAGAACAGCGCACCAAGGCCGACCGCGACGCAGACCAGCCCGGGTAGCAGCGTCCGCACCAGCGGCACCCGTAACCCGGCCAGGTAGCTTCCGGTGCTGCCCGCATCGAGCCGCTCGTCGGTGTCGGCGAGCGCAATGCCACGAATCGCCAGATAGGAGAAGACGAACGTCGCTGCGTTGAGCCAGAACACGATGAGGTACGGCGCCCGGCCGCCGAACGCGCCGGTCAATCCAAGCGTGCCGATCACCCAGTACACCAGGCCGAACCCAGCAGCGCCGAGCGGTATGGCGGCGTAGGAGCTGGCCTGCACCGCGGCATTGGCCAGCCCGAGCCGACTCTCCACCGCCTGCTCGTCGGGCCGCTGGCCGGCGTCCGGCGGCACGCCGACCAGCACCGGGACACTGGCGTCCCGGGCCGGCAGGAACAGCAGGCTCAGCAACTCCAGCATGAACGCGAGCGGGTAGACCCACCAGAGTGCGCCGACCAATGGCAGCGCGGCCGAGACGGCGACCCGGGCGGCATCGGCGCCGAGCATTACCCGCCGGCGCCCCAATCCCACGGTCACCCGCGCCGCGATCGGCCCGGCCACCATCGAGGACAGGAGTCGCAGGACGAGTACGCCTCCGACCGCGGTCGCCGAACCGGACAGATTCAGGACCAGCGCCATCAGCGCGACCGTGGCCATCCAGTCGCCGAGACTGGAGACGGCCTGCCCGACCAGCAGCCGCCGGAAGCCGGACCGGGCCAGCAGCTCGGTCACGGCACCAGCCGAACCGCGGGTCGGCGGCGCTCGTCCCGATCGAACAGCAGCCGCCAGAGGTAGGCGGGCCGGTTCGGGGCCGGTCGGTTACCGGTCAACCGTTTCACCAGGATCGGTATCAGCACGAACGCACCGGCCCGGGCTGCGCCGGGGCCACCTAACCGATGCAGCGCCGGAACGAGTACTGCGTAGCCGACGAGCGCGCCGAGCCCGGTCTGCCGGGCACCCCGCCCGAGGCCGACGCCGGCGAGCAGGATCAGCGATCCGGCCGGCGCGGTCACCACGAGCGCACCGAGCGCCGGCGAGATGCCCCGGCCGCCGGCACCGGCCAACAGCGGGGACCAGTTGTGCCCGGCTACGGCCGCCCCACCGGCGAGCGCGGCCACCGTCGGCCGGCGCCGCGGTCCGGCCAGCAGTGGACCGACCGTGCCCTTGGCCACGTCCAACCCGCCCGCCAGCACGAGCGACCGGTTGCCGGCCACCTGACCGAGGCCGGTGGCCGACACGGTGCCGGAGCCCTGATGGCGCAGGTCACCGCCGCCCCGGATGCGGGCCACCAGCTGCGCGAACGGTACTGAGCCGACGAGGAAGGAAACCGCGAGCACGGCACCGGCCGGTAGTCCCGATCCGGCGCCTGTGTCGGGTCCGTTGCGGCCCATCGCGCCGAGTGTAGATCGTGCCCGGCACCCGATCGGGGCGGCACTCTCAGCTCGCCCTGGCGGGTCGGGTCGCAACGCTGGAGCCGAAGCCTCGTTAGCTGGTGAGTCGTGATTCCAGGTCGCGCAGATCCTTCTTCAGGTTCGCCCGCACCAGTGGCGCCATGAACGGTCCGGCGATCCGGTAGTACCCGCCGGCCTCGCCGCGCACCCGGATCCTCGCTTGAGTCCCGGCCGGATGGTCGTCGAACCGGTAGGTCACATGCATCGGAAACGGCCCGACCACCGACCGCATCGCCAGCAGCCGCGGCGGCTCGAACGCCACCACGGCGAGCACGTAGTCGATCCGCTTGCCCAGGAAGTACGCCGTCCTGGTGACTTCGGCACCGAGCCCGAACTCCCCCGCGGTACCTGGCTTGGTGAGCTCGGCACGGCGGATCCCCTGGGTCCACTCGTGATCGTGCCGCCAGTCCATCGCATACTCGGCCACCTTCTCCGGTGGCAGCGGGATGATCCGCTCGGCCTCGACGTCCACGGTGTCACCTCGGCTCGACGTTGGTCAGTGTGTGAAGTAGGGCACCGGCTTGCCGGACTCGAGGTAGTCCCGCAGCCGCAGCAGCATCTCGGCCCAGCCGAGCGTGACGATCCGGAACACCTCGTCGATGCCGGCGAACCCGGCGTGGCCGAAGACTACGAGCGAGCCACCCTCCGGCTTGGCTTTGATGGTCCAGCGGACGTCGGTGCCGATCCAGGGCGGAGGTCCGCCGATGCAGTGCCAGGACACCAGCGAGCCGGGCTCGGCCGCGTCGATCCGCATGTCCCAGGAGAATGGCGCATCGGGGAAGTAGTAGCGATTGATCTCCCCCACCGCGCTCGATGTCTCGTTGCGAGTGGTCCACCAGCCGGCCACACCGTCGGTTGTGGTCAGCGCGGTATACACGTCCGCCGGGTCGGCAGCGATGTCGATCTGTAGCGCAATGTCGGCCATCTCGAGGCTCCTTGTCAACCAGTCCAAACTTGAGCCGACACTAAAGTAGGCTTCCCGGCATGTCAAATTTCAGCATCTGCTAAATTACTCGGATGGACCCGGTGCAGGTGATCGCGGAGCCGCGGCGGCGCGAGATTCTGCGGCTGATCTGGGACGCGGAACGGCAGGCCGGCGATATTGCCGATCACTTCGAGGTGACGTTCGGCGCCATCTCCCAGCACCTGGGCGTGTTGCGTAGGGCCGGGCTGGTGCTGGTCCGCCGCGACGGCACCCGGCGGTACTACCGCGCCAATCGCCCCGCCCTCGCGCCGTTCGAAGCGATGCTCGAACAAATGTGGGCCGGCCAGCTCGACCGGCTCGCCGAGCTCGCCGAGCTGGCCGAGGCCGGTGATCGGACCTCGGCGGCCGCACGAACCGAGCCGGCCAAGGCGTTGGGTCGGACCGCGCTGGAGGATCTGCCGTGACCGAATCTTTCAGTGGCGCCGGCGGCGCCGTCGTGGTCCGGCGCCGAATCAAGGCCACTCCGGAGACGATCTTCTCGTTCTTCACCGATCCCGGCCGCTGGCTGCAGTGGCAGGGCGTGGACGCGGCCATCGAGGCCAGGCCGGAAGGCACGTTCCGGATGAACGTGCGCGGTGACGGCTACGCCTCCGGCCGCTTTACGGAGGTCGACCCACCGCATCGGGTGGTGTTCACCTGGGGCTGGGAGCTGCCGGGCAACCCGGTTCCGCCCGGATCCTCTACGGTCGAGATCGATCTGGCGCCGGAGGGGGACCAGACCATCGTCACGCTCACCCACCGCGGCCTGCCTCCGGACGCCTGCGACGTGCATCGGATGGGCTGGGAGCACTATCTCCCCCGGCTGGGCGTCGCCGCCGAGGGAGGCGATCCCGGTCCGGATCCCATGCGGGCGTGATCCCGGTTCGGTAACGGAACGGTGCCAGCGTGAAAAACGGACAAGTTAAGGTCGGCGCACCTCTTGATCCCGCACTGAACTGACGGCACGCTCTGCGCAAGCAACCAGCGGGTAACTAATAGGCAACTACTCGACGACCGAGCCGAGGCGGCGCAGGATCGTGCTTGCCGTAGCGAACCTCGAAGTGGTCTACGACGACGTCATGCTGGTGCTGCGTGGAGTCAGCATCCAGGTGCCGGCCGGTCGGATCGTCGCGCTGCTCGGTGCCAACGGGGCCGGCAAGACCACGCTGTTACGGGCGCTATCCGGCCTGCTCGATCTGCACGACGGCGAGGTCACCAAGGGCGCGGTGACCCTGGCCGGCCGGACCATCCACCACCTGCCGCCCGCGGCCATCGTGCGCCGCGGCATCAAGCAGGTGCTCGAGGGCCGCCGCATCTTCGCCGAGCTCACCGTCGAGGAGAACTTGAAGGTTGGTGGTTACATCGGCGGTACCACCGCTGGCCTGGACCGGGTCTTCGAGCTGTTCCCGGTGCTGCGCAACCGGCGCCGGCAGCCGGCCGGCTATCTGTCCGGCGGTGAGCAGCAGATGCTGGCGATGGGCCGGGCGCTGATGTCCGATCCGAAGTACCTGTTGCTGGACGAGCCGAGCCTCGGACTGGCACCACGCCTGGTCGGCCAGATCAGGGACCTGATCCTGCGTATCAACTCCCAGGGCACCGCGGTGCTACTGGTCGAGCAGAACGCGACCATGGCGCTGTCCATCGCCGAGCACGGCTACGTGATGGAGACCGGACAGATCGTGATGGACAAGCCGGCCTCCGATCTGCTCGCGGACGAGGACATCCGTGAGTTCTACCTCGGGCTACGGCCGGAGGGGACGACAAAGTCGTTCCGCGACGTCAAGCACTACAAGCGCCGCAAGCGGTGGCTGTCGTGACCGCGCCCGACGGCACCGAGCCGGTCCTCTCGGTCCAGGACGTCAGCCTGTCTTTCGCCGGCGTTCGTGCCGTCAGCGAGGTGTCGTTCGATGTCGGCCGGCACGAGCTTTTCGCCATCATCGGCCCGAACGGCGCCGGCAAGACCTCGCTGTTCAACGTGATCTCCGGGGTGTATCGACCAGACCGCGGCCGGGTCCGCTTCGACGGCACCGACCTGGTCGGGCTGCGTCCGCACCGGATCGCCGCGCTCGGGGTGGCCCGCACGTTCCAGAACGTCGAGCTGTTCGCGCACCTGACCGTGCTCGACAACCTCATGCTCGGCCGCCACCACCATCTGCACTACGGCGCGCTGTCCGCGTTCTTCTGGCTGGGCCGGGCCCGCCGCTCCGAGCTGGCCAACCGCGCCGCCGCCGAGAACGTCATCGACTTCCTCGAGCTCGAGCAGTGGCGCCGGCTTCCGGTCGGGCTGCTGCCGTTCGGCGTACAGAAACGGGTGGAGCTCGGCCGTGCTCTGGCCATGGAGCCCAAGCTGCTGCTTCTCGACGAGCCGGTGGCCGGGATGAACCTCGAAGAGACCGAGGACATGGCCCGCTACATCCTCGACGTCCGGGACGAGCTGGACATCCCGATGATCCTGGTAGAGCACGACATGGGACTGGTCATGGATCTGGCCGACCGGGTGCTCGTCGTCGACTTCGGAGTCCCGATCGCGGTGGGTACACCGGCCGAAGTCCAGGACGACCCCGCGGTCATTCAGGCCTATCTCGGAGTGGAGAGTGCGTCATGACCACGACCACCGAAACCGCCCCGCCGGCCAGGACCGAGACGACTACGATCGTCACCCGGGTCAGGGACCGGGCCCGCAGCACCCCGGACCAGGTGGCGATGCGGGAGAAGGATTTCGGGATCTGGCAGGAGGTGACCTGGGCCGGCTACTGGCAGCACATCGAGCTGGTCGGGCACGCACTGCTGGCACTCGGGATCGAGCCCGGCGACCGGGTAGCGATCCACTCGGAGAACCGCCGGGAGTGGCTGTACTGCGACCTGGCCACTGTCGCGGTCCGTGCGGCGACGGTCGGCCTCTACCCGACCAACCCACCGTCTGAGGTCGCCTATCTGCTCGGCCACTCCGGCGCCAAAGTGCTCATCGCCGAGGACCAGGAGCAGGTGGACAAGGCGCTGGCCGTGCTCGACCAGTGCCCGGACCTGGAACGGATCGTGTACCTGGAGCCCCGCGGGATCCGGCACCACTACACCGATCCGAGGTTGATGTCCTGGACCGACTTGCTCGCACTCGGTGCGGCGCACCGGGCCGAACATCCGGATGCGGTAGCCGCTCGGATAGCTCAGGCCAGCGCCGGCGACATCATGACGCTGATCTACACCTCGGGCACCACCGGACCGCCCAAGGGCGTGATGCTCTCGGTCGCCAACATCGAGTTCGCGGTGGACACGCTGGTCGTCTCCGGCGGGTTCACCGATCCCCCGCCGAGCCACCACGACCTGCTCGTGTCGTATCTGCCGCTGTGCCACGTGGCCGAGCGCATCTTCAGCACCTGGTTCAACGCGGCGGCCGGAGTCCAGGTCAACTTCGCCGAGTCGGTCGACACCGTGGTCGCGAACCTGCGCGAGGTGCAGCCCACGATCCTGTTCGGGGTGCCGCGGATCTGGGAGAAGGTGCTCGCTCAGGTCTACACCCGGTTGTTCGCCACCACGACGCTGAAGCGCGCCAACACCAGGTTCTGGCTCGCGGTCGCCGGCCGGGTCGGCGACACGCTCGTGCAGACCGGTGGGCGACACACCGCGGGCACCCGGCTGCGCTATGCCCTGGGCTGGCTGTTCTGTTATCGCGCGTTGCGCGAGCGGATCGGGATGCGCCGGGTCCGGTACGCCGCATCGGGCGCCGCCCCGATCGCGCCGGACGTACTCAAGTTCTTCATGGGGATCGGCGTGCCGATGCACGAGGTGTACGGCATGACCGAGAACAGCGCGGTCGCCACCGCGAACCGGCCGGGCAACATCAAGCTCGGCACGGTCGGCGAGCCGCACCCCGGAGTCGAGCTGCGCATCGACGAGCGCAGCGGCGAGATCCTGACCCGGCATCCGGGTGTGCTGGTCGGCTACTGGCGGGATCCGGCCGCGACCGCGGCGGTGAAGGAGCCGGACGGCTGGCTGCATACCGGCGACATCGGCGAGTGGGTGGACGGCACCCATGTGAAGATCACCGACCGGATCAAGGACATCGTCATCACCGCGGGCGGTAAGAATGTCGCGCCGTCCGAAATCGAGAACGCGCTGAAGGCCTCGCCATACATCAAGGAAGCGGTCGTGATCGGGGACCGGAGGGCGTACCTGACCGTGCTGATCGGAATCGAGCTCGACACCGTTGGTGAATGGGCCCAGCAGCGCGGCCTGCCATACACCACGTACCGGGACCTAAGCTCGAAGCCGGACGTGCGCAACCTGGTCCAGGAGGTCGTGGACCAGGTCAATGCCAGGCATGCCTCGGTCGAGCAGGTCAAGGACTTCCGGATGCTGCCCAAGGAACTCGACCACGAGGACGGCGAGCTCACCGCCACACAGAAGGTCAAGCGGTCGGCCATCACGACGATGTTCGGCGACCTGGTCGAGTCGATGTACGGCGCATCGGGGGCGCCCCGGTGACGGAGCTGGTCCAGACCCTCGTCCGCGGCCTCGGCAGCGGTTGCATCTACGCGCTGCTCGCGGTCGGCTTCGTCATCATCTACAAATCCATGCGCATCATCAGCTTCGCCCAGCCCTCGCTCATGCTGGCCGGCGCGGTTCTGGTCAGCTATCTGGCCACGACGGTCGGCTTCTACGCCGCGGTGGCGCTGGCCGCGCTCGGCATCGCCGTGCTCGCGCTCGGCATCGAACGGAGCACGATCCGGCCGCTGGTGGGCCGGCCCATCTTCGTCATCGCGATCGTCACGATCGGCATCGACATCGTGGTCAGGGTCATCGTCAACGGCTTCATCGGGCTCGACGTCCGGCAGGTCGGCGACCCGTGGGGGCTGAAGACGGTCTCGATCGGCTCGGTGCTGATCCAGCAGCGCCATCTGGCCATGATCGCGACCACGTTGGTGCTGGTGGCCGTGCTGTTCGCGTTCTTCCGCTACACCCGGCTCGGCCTGGCCATGCGGGCGGCGAGCTTCGACCAGGAGGCGGCGCTCGCCCAGGGCGTATCGGTCGGCCTGGTGTTCGCGACATCCTGGGCGATGGCCGGCGCGCTGGCCGCGGTCGCCGGTGCGTTCGTGGGCACCGGCGCCGGTATCGACCAACTGACTTGGATCATCGCGTTCAAGGCGCTGGCCGCGATCATCCTCGGCGGGCTGGACTCGCTCGGGGGCGCGGTCATCGGCGGGCTCACGGTCGGGGTGGTCGAGTCGCTGGTCGCCACCTATCAGCAGGACTGGGCGCCGTGGCTGGGACAGAACTTCGCGGTCGTCTCGCCGTACGTGCTGATGATGCTCGTGCTGCTGATCCGACCGTACGGGCTGTTCGGTACTCCGGAGGTCGAACGGGTATGACCAGCCTCGCCGAGCAGACCCGGACCGGCGCGCCGCCCGAACCCGGCGGCAGGCGACGGTCCCGCGCCGCCCGCGGTCGGCCCAGGCTCTACCTGAGCTACGGGCAGGACATGGCGCTGCTCAACACCCGGCCGAAGCGCACCGCGGTCATCGGCCTGGTGATCCTGGCCGCACTGCTGCCGTTCTCGATGCCGGACGACCTGCTGCACCTGCTCGCGCTCGGGTTCGTTGCCACGATCGGCGCGATCGGGCTGAACTTGGTCACCGGGTACGCCGGCCAGATCTCGCTCGGGCACGCGTTCTTCCTTGGCGTCGGCGCCTACACCGCCGCGGTCATCTCGGGCGACCCCGACGGCCGGACCATCGGGTTCGGCATCACGTTCCTGCCGCTCTGGTTGCTCGCCGCGGGCCTGGTCGCCGGGCTGACCGGGCTGGTGGTGGCTCCGCTCGCGGTGCGTCTGCGCGGGCTGTACCTGGCCATCGTCACGCTCGGGCTGGTCTTCATCGGCCTGCACATCTTCCGCGAGTGGGACTCCGTCACCGGTGGCCCCGGGCTCGGCCGGCCCGGCGCGATCCCGGAGATGTTCGGCATCAACTTCGCCGTCGACGGACCGGCCATGACCAGAGACCAGAAGCTGTACCTGCTCACGCTGGTTCTGCTGCTGATTTTCGCGCTGCCGGCCGCGAACCTGGCCAGGTCCAAGGTGGGGCGCGCGTTCGCCGCGGTACGCGACCGGGACATGGCGGCGTCGATCATCGGGGTCAGCCTGACCCGGTACAAGTTGCTCGCGTTCGCCATCTCGTCGTTCTACGCCGGCTGTGCCGGCGCGCTGCTCACGATGGTGATCGGTTTCTTCGATCCGACCTCGTGGAACCTGCAGCTGTCGATCGAGTACCTGGCCATGGTGCTCATCGGCGGGGCCGGCACCATCTCCGGATCGATCATGGGCGCGCTGTTCATCACCCTGCTCCCACGGCTGACCAGGGAGCTACCCGCGCTGATGCCGTTCATCAGCGACAGCGTTACCGACATGCCCAACGTCTTCCAGGTCGAGACGATGCTGTACGGCCTGCTGATCATAGGTTTCCTGATCTTCGAGCCGCGTGGCCTATACGGGATCTGGGTCCGATGTCGCAACTACTGGCGAAGTTGGCCCTTCTCGTACTGACCTCCGGCTCCACGAGTGATCCACTTGCGCACTAGGAGGAACGAATGAAAGCACGAACCGGGCTGGCGGTCGCGGTAGCTGCCGGCTTAGCCCTCACCTTGACCGCATGCCGCGGCCAGGACGACGAGGTCAGCACCGATGTCGGGGTGACCGCCGATGCCTGCCCGAGCGCCGTGAACACCGACAACGGCTGCATCTATCTAGGCGTCATCTCGGACCTGACGACCGGGCCGTTCGCCCCGCTCGCGGTGCCGATCACCGATGCGCAGAAGGCGTTCTGGAAGCGGGTCAACGACGCCGGCGGCATCGGTGGCTACGACATCGACGTGACCACCTACGTCCGGGACAACAAGTACGACCCACAGGTGCACAACCAGGTCTACCAGGAGATCAAGGGCAAGGTGCTGGCGCTGGCCCAGACCCTCGGGTCGCCGACCACCGCCGCCATCCTCGATGACCTGAAGGCCAACAACATCGTGAGCGCGCCGGCCTCGTGGACCTCCGGGTGGGACTTCGAGGACGTCATCATCGAGTCCGGTGCGAACTACTGCTTCGAGTCGATGAACGCGGTCGACTACGCGGCCGACAACTTCCAGGCGAAGTCGGTCATGGCCGTGCACTGGCCGGGCGACTACGGCGCGGATGCCGCGGCGGGCGTGAAGGTCGCCGCAGACGCGCGTGGCCTGACGTTCACCGATGTCGAGACCCAGCCCGGCCCGGACAACCAGGCCGGCGCGATCCAGGAGATCGTCACCAAGAAGCCGGATCTGGTCATCATCACCACCGGGCCCACCGACGCGGCCACCGTCATCGGCAACGCCGCAGCCGCCGGCTACACCGGCAAGTTCATCGGCACCAGCCCGACCTGGAACCCGGCGCTGCTGGAGAGCCCGGCCGCGGATGCCTTCCGGGCACTGTACCTGCAGTCCGGCCCCTGGCAGTCGTTCGGCGCGAACACTCCCGGCCACGAGGCGATGCGCGCCGCGGTCGGCAACGTCCAGCCCAACGACGGCTACACCGCGGGTTGGGTCTGGTCCTACCCGCTGAAGGCGGCGTTGGAGAAGGCCGCCGACGATGGCGACCTGACCCGCACCGGGCTGCTCAACGCGGTCAAATCGCTGACCACGGTGGACTACGAGGGCATGCTGCCGCCCGAGGCCGGCAACTACGCCCCCGGCGGTGCCAGCGCCTACCGGGCCTCCGTGATCAGCAAGGTCGACGACACCGCACCGACCGGCGTCTCGGTGGTCAAAGACCTGTTCGTCGGTCCGACCGCGCAGGCGTACGACCTGAGCAAGCCGTGCTGGCCGTGAGTCACCGGCAGCGCTAGACGGGGATCGGGGTGGGGACCGCGCGTTCGTCGTGCGGTCCCACCCGGTCCTAGTCTGGTCGGCCCCGCGCCGCGGACGCGGCGCTAGCCCTCGCTCTGGTCGGAGACCAGGTCGGACGGCACCGGTTCGTCCGCCTGCAGGGCGTTGAACAGCCGCAACGCGTTCGGCCGGTCCCACTCCACGACGGAGCCGACGCCACTCAGCGTCGGGGTGCCGGCGACCGGCACGGTCAGGGTGAGCGGGTCGCTGCGCATGGCGAGGCCGAGCCGGGCCAGGTCGAACAGGTGGGTGCCGTTGTCGACGGCGACCGCATCGGTGGCGGACAGCGCCAGCGGCACGCTGCGGAACGGGTTCAGCAGGGTGCCGGGGCTGGCCGACTTGTCCAGCACCGCGCCCAGGAACTCCCGCTGCCGCTGCACCCGGTCGAGGTCTGCCCGAGCGGTCGCTCGGGTCCGCACGTAGCCGAGCGCCTCGCCGCCGTTGAGGTCCTGGCAGCCGGCCTTGATGTCCAGCCCAGCCTTCGGATCGTCGATGGACTCCTTGACGCACAGGTGCACGCCGCCGACCGCATCCACCACGCCGACGAACCCACCGAATCCGATCTCCATGTAGTGATCGATTCGGATCCCGGTTACCGTCTCAACGGTTTGCACGAGCAGTTTCGGCCCGCCGAACGCGTACGCCGCATTGAGCTTGTTGCGGCCGTGGCCCGGGATCGGCACGTAGGAGTCCCTCGGCAGGCTGATCAACGTCGGCTTGCCACCGCCGGACGGGATGTGCAGCAGCATCATCGTGTCGGTGCGCTGCCCGCCGGCGCTCCCGGTCGACAATCGGCGCCGCTCGCCGGCCGACAGGCCCGCTCGGCTGTCCGAGCCGACCAGTAGCCAGTCCTGGCCCGGCGTCGCGGCCGGCCGGCCGCTGTAGTCACTGAGCTCGGTGATCCGGTTCAGCCGTGCATCGAGGAAGAAGTAGGCGCCGATGAGCAGCACGAGCAGGCCGACCAGAATCAGCGCGACGATCCGGCCAACCCGGCGGCGTGACCGATGGGTGGTCGGCTGCCACTGATCCGCGGTCGCCGGCGCGACCGGGTCCCGGGCGGTACCGGTGGGCCCGGCCGTGCCGGTGGATCGGCCGGCGCGGGTAGCCGCCGCCGTGCGGGAGGACCCAGCCGCGCCGGTCGACCCGGCTGTACCGGGCTCCAGCACGGCGGTCGGCTCCTGGTCCGGCTTAACCCGGCGAAGATCACCCCGGGTCCAGCCTTCCGGCCACTTCGTCACATTCACCGCCATACGTGATCAAGGGTGGTACCACTTACCACGCTAACAAGACGGGCTCGGCGGCCGGCCCGTTCCACGCCGGCCGCCGGTCGGCTGGCACTCGGCGGTGGTTACCCAATCAAACCGGTTCGTAGCCTGGATGCAGCTTTCGCGTGGGAAGTAGCCGCCGAGGTGGTCGCCCGCTGGTCCGGCGCGAGCACATCGTGCCAGGGTCGTCGGATAGCGTGCACAGCGTCCCAACCAACCGCTCCGTGCTCCCGGAGGGCCATCGTGTCCGACTCGATCGTGCTCAACTCGGCCACTCTGGATTGTCCGAACGCCGTACAGCTGGCCGACTTCTACGCCGAGATCACCGGCGGCAATGTCACCTTCCGCAGTCCAGGCTGGGCCACGATCAAGGGCTCCGGTGGCCGGATCAATTTCCAGACCGCACCCGGCTACCGAGCGCCAACCTGGCCGGACCAGGCGTCGTCGATGCAGATACATCTGGACTTCGATGTCAGCGACCTCGAGGCCGCCGAAGCCCGGGTGCTGGCGGCCGGAGCTCTGAAGTACGCAACTCAACCGAACGAGCATTGCCGTGTCTACGCCGACCCGGTTGGCCATCCGTTCTGCCTATCCACCGACGACGTGCCGGACCAGGTCTGATCGCCGAGATGCGCCCTCCGGGGGTGAGGCCGCAAGCCCCGTGACCCAGTATCCGTTTCTGGACCATCCCGGCCCGATCCCGTTCGCGCACCGGGGCGGCGCCGCCATCGGCCTGGAAAACTCGATGGCCGCGTTCCGCCGCGCCGTCGAGTTGGGCTATCGCTACCTGGAAACCGATGTGCACGGCACCGCCGACGGTGTGCTGCTGGCGTTCCACGACCGCCGGCTCGGCCGGGTCACCGACCGGCGCGGCCGGATCGCGCGGTTGCCGTACGAGACCGTGCGCCGGGCGCTGATCGCCGGGCAGGAGCCGATCCCGCTGCTCACCGACCTGCTCGAGGAGTTTCCCGACGCGTACATCAACATCGACGTCAAAGAAATCTCGGCGATCAAGCCGCTGATCGAGGTGATCCACCGGACCAGGTGCATCG